>CAVERI010000030.1:0-28042 GCA_963618055.1 bacterium
CTTTTCGGGTTTCTTCCTATTTTAATGGAAGACTCTCAGCGAATAGGGCAGCTCGCACAGCGTGCCGTTTTTATAGTAGATGTAGGCCTGAAGAATCGCGAACGCCCAAACGAGGACGATGGCCGCGACGAGGAGGATGTTTGTGACGACGCGCACGATGGGGATAAGCCCCAGAATGGCCTTCACGACCGAAAGCAGGAGCACGAGCAGCAGCAGGGACAGCCCCTGATTGGCGGTATGGCGGCCGGGCTTGGAATCGGGGCGCACGACCAGCGGCAGGAAGAACAGGATGGGCACATAGCCCAGACCCACGAGCAGCCGGGTGCTGTCGTCCTCCCGTTCGGAGGGACGGAAACGGCGCAGGTTCATATTTGCAGGTTTCATGGATGAGGATACTCCTTTCAGCTTTCGCCCATGTGTTCCGTGCTGGAAATTATACGCGCAAATCGCGCCTCCGTCAACCGTATTTTGTGGGATTTTCCGGTGCTGTCAGCGCTTTCAGCCGGTTCGCCGGAGCTCTTTTGTAAACGATTGCCGCCGTGTCGGAATTGTGTCCGAATTGCCGTTCTTTCTCAATAATTTGACTTGACAAGCATCTCTGTCCTATCGTATAATTACCTCAATCTCATAGCCTGTTTTGGTCGTGAGTACTATTTGAAAGGAAGTCGGACTATGAAAAAGATTTTGGCAATCGTCCTGACGCTTTGCATGATGTTCTCGTGCTGCGCCGTGCTTGCCGAGAACACCGCAGCCCCGGCTACCTATACGTATCACACGTATAGCTCCGCTCTGGGCAACAACTGGAACCCCCACACTTGGGAAACCAATGCTGACGACAGCATTCTGAGCTATCTGTCCTCTCCGTTCTGCACCATGTCCATCAAGGACTCCGAGAACGGCGTCTATCAGTGGATCTACGAGATGGCCACTTCCATCGAGGACGTGACCGCCGAGCATCGCGACGATCTGGTGAAGTACAACGTCGCGCTGGCCGAGGGCGATACCGCTGAGACCGCTGAAAAGGGCTACGTGTTTGAGATCAAGCTCAATCCGAACGCCAAGTGGGAAAATGGTGAAGCCATCAATGCTGATGACTACATCTACTCTATGCAGCAGCTCCTCAACCCCGATATGAAGAACTACCGCGCCAACCTGTACTACGCCGGTGAGTCCGCTGTTGCGGGCGGCAACGCGTACTACAACATGGGTTCCACCGTTTACACTGATAACGGCGCGAACGCTGCTTATCAGCTGGAAGACCTCGTGAAGGGCGAAGACGGCACCTACACCACGCCCAACGGCGAGCCCATCTTCATCGGCCTGAAGGACAACCTGGCTCAGACCGGCGGTTCCAACAGCCTGAAGGATTACGTGGATGCGTATGGCGAGCAGTACTTCGGCGTTGAGTCCTTTAACAGCCTGCTGGCTCTGGCCGACGAAGACGGCCGCGTGCCCGTGACCGATGAAAGCATCAAGCTGCTCTCCGGCGTGACCACCACCGTGGCTGCCTGGAACGAGACGGATGCCGATCTGTTCAACTACCTGGTGTACAAGCAGACCTTCCCGATGTGCGACTACGACAGCACCGTCGGCTGCTACAAGGTGGATGACTACACCATCCGCTACGTCAACGCTCAGTACATCGACATCAACTACTTCCTGACCAGTTGCACCAGCACCTGGCTGGTTTACAAGCCCTACTACGAGGCGGGCATGGACACCACCGGCACGCTGGTCACCACCGACTACGGCACCACCATGGAAAACACCATGTCCTACGGCCCCTACAAGATTGCCTCCCTGCAGCCCGACAAGCAGCTCGTGTTCGTTCAGAACGAGAACTGGCTCGGCTATGAGAAGCAGGAGGACGGCTCTCTGCTGTCCATGACCAACTTCGAGGTTGACGGCGAGTCCGTGCAGCAGTACGCCACCACCTCCGTCGTCATCGACGTTATGGACGAAGCCGCCGCGAAGCAGGCCTTCCTGAAGGGCGAGCTGAGCGACTGGGCTCCCTCCGCGGAAGAGCTCGTGACCTACGCGACCTCCGAGCGTCTGTACAAGGTTGACAAAACCTACACCATGTCCTTCTTCTTCAACTGCGGTCTTGAGAACCTGAAGACCATGGACGCCTCCAAGGGCAACACCAACTCCGTCGTTCTGTCCAACGTCAACTTCCGCAAGGCCATGAGCCGCGCCATCGACCGCGCTGAGTACGTCACCGCGACCGAAGGCTACAAGCCGGCCTACGCCCTGATGAACAACCTGTACTACTACGATGTGTACAACGATCCTACCTCCTCCTACCGCGGATCCGACGAGGCCATGCAGGCTGTCTGCAACCTCTACGGCGTGAAGTACGGCGAGGGCACTCCCTACGCGACCCTGAAGGACGCCTACGACTCCATCACCGGCTACAACCTGACCGAAGCCAAGGAGCTGTTCACCACCGCCTGCAAGGAGCTGGTTGAGGCTGGCCTGTACACCGAGGGCGCGGACATCAACATCCGCATCGCCTGGAAGAAGGGCGCGATTGAGTCCACCGACAACAAGCAGTGCGAGATCCTGACCAAGCAGATCAACGCGGCGCTGGAAGGCACTGGCTTCGGCAAGCTGACCTTCGAGGCCATCGGCAACATCAACGACCGTTACGGCGACACCGCCAAGGGCGAATACGCCATCGGTTACGGCGCTTGGGGCGGCGCGGCCTTCTATCCGTTCCGCAACTTCCAGGTGTACTGCGACACCGAGCAGTACAGCATCAACGAGGCTGGCTGCTGGGATCCCTCTACCGAGACTCTGACCCTGAACGTGAACGGCGAAGACGTGACCATGACCTGGCAGGAGTGGTCCCGCGCGCTGATCGGCACCGGCAAGTTCACCGACGCTGACTTCGCGACCAAGCTGTATATCACCGCTCAGATGGAAGAGCTGTACCTGCAGAAGTACTACCGCATCCCGCTGGCCGGCACCACCGCTACCTCGCTGCTGAGCTATCAGCTGGACTACTACACCGATGAGTACAACATCATGTACGACTTCGGCGGCCTGCGCCTGATGACCTACAACTACAGCGACGCCGAGTGGGCGGAGTATGTGGCTGAAGAGGGCGGCACCCTGAGCTACGAATAATTCAATTCACAAAATTGAATAAGGCTCAATAACTTCCATGGGGAAACGGGAGACGAACGTCTCCCGCTCCCCGTGGTTTTCGGCTGTTCCCGCCCCACTGTGTGAATTTGGACGACAGTCGAACCAAATCAGCGGGGTTTTTCAAGAGAAAAACAGCCGACGAAGGAGACGATGATATGACAAAATACATCCTGAAGAGAATTCTGTTGATGTTCTTTGTTCTGTTCGTAATCACAACAATGGAATTCGTGCTGGTCAGAATGCTTCCCCGTGAGCTGCCCACCGACAAGGTGCAGGCGGCCGCGATTGCGTCCCGCTGGGAAGCGCTGGGCTATAACAAGCCCCTGATGACGCAGTTTGGCATTTACCTGAAGAACATTGTCACCAAGTGGGACTTTGGCACCTCGTGGTATATTGCCTTCCGTCAGCCGGCGTGGGATGTATTGGTTGATCGTCTGCTTCCGACGGTGCTTGTCAACCTGTATTCGCTTTTGTTCTCCATTCCGGTTGGCATTGCGCTGGGCATTTATGCCGCAATTAAGAAGAACAAATGGCAGGATTCCTTCATCAGCACGATGGTCATGCTGTTTGTTTCCATTCCAAGCTATGTCTACGCCTTCCTCGTGCAGTACTTCCTGTACTTCAAGCTGGGCTGGCTTCCGCTTCAGGTGTATTCGCTGGCGGACGCGGGCGGCTCGTGGATGACGTGGAAGATGTTCTATTCCATGATTTCGCCGATTCTGGCTCTGTCGTTCGGCGAGATTGCGGGTCTTTGCCGTTTCACCCGCGCGGAGCTGACCGAAACGCTGACCTCCGATTACATGCTGCTCGCCCGCACGAAGGGCTTGAGCCGCGCGCAGGCGACCGTTCGCCACGCAATGAAAAACGCCATGGTGCCGATTCTGCCGATGCTGATTTCCAGCTTCATCGGAATTCTGGGCGGCTCCATGATCATCGAGCAGATCTTCTCCATTCCCGGCGTTGGTCAGCTCTACATCAAGTCCATCCGCCTGTTTGACTACGATGTGTTCATGATGGACGGCGTGTTCTACACGTTTATTGGTCTGTTGGCCGGTATCGTCGTCGATATCAGCTACGGCTTCATCGATCCGAGAATCAGAATGGGGGAGAAATAAAATGTCTGAAATGTATAACAGCACAATGAAAATTCCCCCGGAGAAATTTGAGTTCGTACACAGCGGCGAGCGCATCGCCGATAAAAAGTTTGAGGATAAGCCGATCGGATACTTTAAGGATGCGTGGATTCGATTCAGAAAGAACCACGCGTCCGTCGTGGCGACGTTTATCATCATTGGTATTGTGCTTTTCGCGTTCCTCACGCCCCTGTTCAATACCCGCTACGATTCCCGCTTCATGGATTCCTACTACGCCAAGAAGGCGCCGCGCTCGCTGACGCTGCGCCCGCTGGGCATTTTTGACGGCGGCAAGAACCGCGATTTTTCCGAGAAGAGCCTGTTTAAGGCGGTCGCCGTCGGCGTGGGCGCGGAGTCCTTCGACGGACGGAAGGTGACCGTCGGCGAGGCGCTCGAAAGCTACTATCAGCCCATGCTCAAGATCAGCGACCCCGTGCTGGTGAAGGCTGGAAAGAAAAAGGGCAAGGACGTTTATAACAAGAACTTCTCCGGCCGCATCGATACCTATCTGGAGGTCGGCTTTATGTATCTGAGCATAGAGCAGAGCGAGTATCAGCGCATCGTGGAGTGGGAGAAGGAAAACGACCTGCACGTGTTCTATCCGCTGGTTGAAAACAACAGCTACAACGCGGACGCCAACGACGCGAACAACTGGTATAAAACCAAGAGCTACACGCCTGTGACGATCAACGAAAACGGCAAGGCGGTTGAAATGGAATACTCCCTCGACACCGTGCTTGAGGATAACTACAAGCGCGACGCGCAGGGCAATCTGGTGTATTACGAATACACCGGCGGCGGCAGCTTCGAAACGGCGCAGTATAAGGTGCGCGTTTTGTATTACAACTATTATCGCTACAAAAACGGCTTCGAGCCGAACTACCTTCTTGGAACCGACAGCCAAGGCTATGACCTTGCGCTGCGCATGGCGGGCGGCATTAAGCTGAGCCTGCTGGTTGCCGTGTGCGTTTCCCTGATCAACTTCGTGATCGGCGCGATATACGGCGCGATTGAGGGCTATTACGGCGGCCTGACCGACCTGATTCTCGAGCGCATCAGCGACATTCTGAGCGGCGTTCCCTTCATTATTGTGGCGACGCTGTTCCAGATTCATCTGGCGACAAAGGTGGGCGCGGTGCCGAGCCTGCTGTTCGCGTTCGTGCTCACGGGCTGGATCGGCACGGCTGCGCGCGTAAGAACGCAGTTCTATCGCTTTAAAAATCAGGAATACGTTATGGCCGCGCGCACGCTGGGCGCGCGCGACGCACGCATCATCTGGAAGCATATCTTTCCGAACTCGCTGGGCACCATCATCACCTCCTGCGCGCTGGTTATCCCGGGCGTGATCAACTCGGAATCCATGCTCAGCTATCTGGGCATTGTGAAGCTGGGCTCCGCCGGAAGCACCTCGCTGGGCACGCTGCTGTCCGACGCAAGCAGCATCTGGACGATCTACCCGCACCTGATGATCTATCCGGCGCTCATTCTGTCGCTTCTGATGATCTGCTTCAACCTGTTTGGCAATGGACTGCGCGATGCGTTTAACCCGTCTCTGCGCGGCGTGGAGGACTAAGGTATGGATAAGATACTTGAGGTTAAAAGACTGAAGGTCGCCTTCCGCACCACGAACGGCACGCTGAAGGCCGTGCGCGATATTTCCTTTGATCTGGAACGCGGCAAGACGCTGGCAATCGTCGGCGAGTCCGGTTCGGGCAAGTCGGTCACCTCGAAGGCGATTATCGGCATACTGGCCGGCAACGCCATCGTTGAGGGCGGCGAGATTCTGTATGACGGCAAGGATCTCCTGCGCGTGCCGGAGGACGTCATGCACAAGCTGCGCGGCGACAAGATCTCCATGATCTTTCAGGACCCGCTGTCCTCGCTGAACCCCATTGTGAAGATCGGCAAGCAGATCACCGAGGCGATGCTGCTGAAGAACAAGGCGAACCGCCGCGAAGCCCGCAGCGACTTCAACGATATGCTGCGCGTTCTGAAGGAGCATATGCTGGCTGCGTCCTCCTCCAACGACGCGGCGCGCATCAACGAGATGTGCTCGACCTTCGATAAATTCAGCATCAAGGCGACGAAGCTGGAGCAGGCGTACAACGAGGCGCATTCCGAGGCGACGGAGCTGCTTTCGAACATCGAGGATATGCTGTTCAAGGCGAGCAAGAAGCAGAACATCGACTACGCCGCGCGCGTGAAGGAATTCAGCCAGAAGCTGGCGCGCGTTCAGAATCCGTTTTTCATGCGCGGCTTCGAGGCGCGGCTTCAGGCGATGAAGGCGACGCTGGCCTCCGCGAAGGACAAGGAGTCTGCCCTGAAGGCGACCGAGGCGCTGCGCGACCTGCTGCAGACGCTTCTGGATCAGACGCGCCCGGACTTCTTCCGCATTGGCTTCTATCTGTATAAGAACCCGGTCGCGAACTGGGACAATAAGCCCATTGAGGTGATCAATGAGGAAGCGCTCAATTACCTCGACGACAACTTCATGAAGGAGTTTGTCGCCATGGAGGAAAAGGGCGTAGAGCATTCCTATGTCACCGCGCTGGATGCGAAGAAAAAGGTTGTGGAGGAGCTGAAGAAGGCGCACAGCTTCTATCTGGGCGACTTTGACAAGGCGTCCGCGAAGAAGCTCTGCAAGCAGCTCACCGCGCAGGTTAAGCCCTCGATTGACCGACTGGAGGTCATCAAGGACAGCGCGGCGTATGCCTTCGGCAGCAGCCTTGACCACGCGATCGACCAGTACTTCTACCACATGCACAACAATCCGCGCGAGGAAGCGCGTTATGCGCGCCAGACTCGCCGCCGTGAAAAGCTGGTTGCGCGCGGAAAGTCGGTGGAGTGGAAGGTCATCCCCAAGAACGTGTACGACCTAAACGACCTCAAGGGCAACATCCTGACGGTTATCGACCGCCTGACCGAGCGCTATGAGGCCTATATCGCCGCCTCCGAGAACGTGGATTTCCACGCGCGCGGCATTGCGCTGATTGACTTTTTCAAGGACAAGGCCTCGCAGGCGGTGTACCGCGTCACCAAGGGCATGGCCAAGGAGCGCGCCATTCAGCTGATGGAGGAGGTCGGCATTCACGAGCCGCGCACCCGCTTCTATCAGTATCCGTTTGAGTTCTCCGGCGGCATGCGTCAGCGCATCGTTATCGCCATTGCGCTGGCGGCGAACCCGGACATCCTGATCTGTGACGAGCCGACCACGGCTTTGGATGTTACGATTCAGTCGCAGATTCTGGAGCTGATCAACAAGCTGAAGAAGGAGCGCAACCTGTCGATTATCTTCATCACGCACGATCTGGGCGTGGTCGCGAACATGGCGGACGACATTGCCGTGATGTACGCGGGAAAGATCGTCGAATACGGCACCGCGAACGACATCTTCTATGACCCGCGCCATCCGTACACGTGGGCGCTGCTTTCCTCCATGCCCGATCTGGACACCAAGGAGAAGCTGGAGTCGATTCCCGGCACGCCGCCGAACATGATTTATCCCCCGAAGGGCGACGCGTTTGCCGACCGCAATAGGTACGCGATGAAGATCGACTTTGAGCAGCAGCCCCCGATGTTCAAGGTGTCCGAGACCCACAGCGCCGCCACGTGGCTGCTGCATCCCGACGCGCCCAAGGTGGAGATGCCCAAGATTATCAGCGCCCGCATCGAGCGTATGACGAAGAAAGCGGAGGTGGAATAAATGAGCAGCAACGTAAACGAGCGCGAAACCCTGCTGCGCGTTGAACACCTGTGCCAGTACTTCGGAGCGACGAAGGCGGTTGACGACGTGAGCTTTGACATCAAGCGCGGCGAGGTCTTCGGCCTTGTCGGCGAGTCCGGCTGCGGAAAAACCACCACGGGCCGCTCGATCATCAAGATTTACGACATCACCTCCGGCAGCATCTACTTCAAGGGTCAGCGCATCTGCGCGGGCACCCGCTCCTATGTGGAGGCCATCAAGGCCTTCAAAAAGGAAATGAAGCAGCCCGGCTGCACGGCGGAGCGGAAGGCGGAGCTTGAAAAGCTCATCGCCGAAAACCAGAAGCAGATTCGAGACGCGCGCTACGATCACAAGCATTCCGACCACCAGTACGTGAAGACACTGGTCGAAAAGCTGAACAGGGAGTACGCCGAGAATCTCGAGCAGGCGACGACGGACGCGCAGCGCGAGGAGCTTACGAAGAAGTATCGCGAGGATCTGCGTATTGCCAAAAAGACCAAGCTGATTACGAAGATACAGATGATCTTTCAAGATCCGGTCGCCTCGCTGAACCCGCGCATGACGGTCAAGGAAATCATTTCCGAGGGTCTGATCATCAACGGCATTCGCGACAAGCAGTATCTGGATGAGAAGGTTTATGAGATTCTCGAAATGGTCGGCCTGACGCGCGAGCACGCGGGTCGCTATCCGCACGAATTCTCCGGCGGACAGAAGCAGCGCATCGGCATTGCCCGCTCGGTCATCATGCATCCCGACCTGCTGATTGCCGACGAGCCGGTCAGCGCGCTGGATGTATCCATTCAGGCGCAGGTAATCAACCTGCTGAACGATCTGCGCGAGCAGCTGGGTCTGACGATTCTGTTCATTGCGCACGATCTGTCGGTCGTGAAATACTTCTCCGACCGCATCGGCGTTATGTATTTCGGCAAGATGGTGGAGCTGGCGTCGTCGGACGAGCTGTTTGCCCATCCGCTGCATCCCTACACCCGAAGCCTGCTGTCGGCCATACCGCTGCCCGACCCGATCAGCGAGAAGAAGCGCGTTCGCATGCGCTATGACCCGCTGTCCGCTCACGACTACAGCGGCGCGGATCAGCCCACCCTGCGCGAGATTGTGCCCGGCCACTTTGTGCATTGCAGCGACGCGGAGTATGCGGCCTATTGCCGCGAGCTTGGCCTGTAAACGAGGAATACAGCCGCAGAGGTGCTTCTGCGGCTGTATTTTTAAGAGGAATTGTGTATGGATCAAAAAAAAGAGTCCGCGAGGAAGGCGTCGCTTCGCCGATACCTGATTTCCGCGTGCTGCGCGGCGTTTTCTGTGGCGCTGTTTTCGCAGATTCGCGGCTTTGCCCTTGATGGCGCGCTGAAGGACAACCTGTCGGCGCTGTGCGACGGGTTTTTCGTCACCGGCATCCTGATGGGCGGCGTCGGCGCTATGGTATGGGTGTCTACGACGGGGTTTTTCGATATTCTGGCGTATGGCTTCAAAAACCTTGCCGTGCTGATTCCGTACCGGCATCACCGCAAATATAAGCATTTTTATGAGTATAAGGCGGAGCAGAGTGCCAAGCGCGGCAAGCCGCAGTTCTTTTTGCTTATAATTGGCTTGATACTGATCGCGATTGCGGCCATACTGCTGAATATCTATTCCGCGGTGTAGCCGTGGGCGAAAAATCGTGTCGGTGGACATATGGGAGGGAAAGCATTATGAAGGAAACCATGAAGAATATCGCCAAGGCCGAGGTGCTTACGCTCAAGGAGCAGATTGCCTATCAGGAGGGGCAGGTCGTCAGCAAGACGCTGGCGCAGAATAACGCCGTCAGCGTGACCCTGTTCTCCTTTGATAAGAACGAGGAAATCAGCACGCATGCCGCCGGGGGCGACGCGTTTGTCACCTGTCTGGACGGCGTGGGCCGCATCACCATCGACGGACAGCCGCATATCCTGCGCGAGGGCGAATCCATCGTGATGCCCGCCGGCCATCCGCACGCGGTGTTCGGCGAGGAGCGCTTTAAGATGCTGCTGGTTGTGGTGTTCTAAGGCGAAGCGATACGGCCTTTGCCGCGAAAACGGGCGCTTCCGTGCAGGATGGGAGCGCCCGTTTTCGTGGCAGGAAACGGAGAGGAACGGAACGCACATGGAAATCAAACGAATCAATGGATATGAGGATGCGCGTTTTTCAAAGAGCTCGCTCTGTCAGCATGGCTGCTTTCTTGTGGAGGGCGAGCCCTATGAAATTGAAATCATTTCGGACTTTGAGGCGATCGTTCGGGGAAGAAACGCGGCGGCTTGCCCGCAGCTGATTGCGGAGTTTCGCTTTTACGCCCCACATATCACCACCTTCTATGACGCGGAGGGGCGCACGCTTGAGGAACGCCCGCGGGTTCAACTGCTGACGATTCCAATGGAAGACATCCAGCCGTCCCAGTTTTTCGTGGATAGGGAGAAGCTCGCCGCAATCGGCACGTTCATCCATCGGGCGGAGGACATTATCCTTCAGGTTCTCCCGCACGGCGGACGCTATATCGCGCTGGACGGCCATACCCGGCTGTATCACGCGGTTCTCAAGGGCTGGCCGACCGTGCGCGGCACAGTGGAGGCTTCGGACAACTATATCTATGGCTTCGTAAACGAAGCTCACGCGCGCGGCATTTTCACGCCCAGCGATATGACACTCATCACCCACGCAGACTACGAAACCCAATGGTATGGCTTCTGCGACGCGTTCTTCGCGAAGGCGGAGAAGGGATAAGCAATAAAACCGCTGCGATTTCCATCCGGCACAGGATAAAAATCGCAGCGGTTTCTTTATTGGCGCTTACGAAGGACGATTATTTCTGGTTAAACAGAGGCTCCAGAACGTCCGCGTAGTTTTCAAAAATATCAAGCAGAAATGCGTTCCAATGGCGGGCATCCTTTTCCGGGCTGCCGAACACATAATCCTCCTGACCGTAGTCGATCACGTCAAAGCCCGGCATTGCCTTGCTTGCGCCTGCGGTGCGATAAGCGGCCGCGTCCGCAAGCGTGAAGGACACCTCGCCGTTCTCAAGGCTCACCCAGCCGCTGATATCCGTACCGCTTGCGGATTCGGAATTGCCGTTCGCGGTCTGCGTTTCCGCCTCCGGTTTTGTAATGGCTAAGGCGCCCTCCGCGTGCTTCCCATACATCTGGTCAACAGAAAGGGAGAAGCTGTCGCCCAATATTTCAGAGGGAACATGACCGCCGTCCCATTGCCATTCGAGCTCCGCGTCAACACCGGCGTTCAGCCATGCAATGCGCAGATTCAGGGAGTTGAACAGGGAAATATCCCCTTCGGAAGCGCCCATGATCAGTTTCGTCCAAGCAGGGTTGTCCGTTTCCTCCTTCCCGATATAGCTCAAGGGATTATACAAGGCTGCGATATTGCGGCCATACGCGTCACCGGCATAAATTTCTTCAATGTCAGATTTGTACGCGGCGACCATTTCAGCATAGCTGGCATAGCTGGCGGCGTCTCCGCTGCCCGTGCTGGATTGGGTCGTTCCGCCGTCCGGCGTGCCGACGATCTCGCCCATGCCGCTGGCGTCACCGGCGGGAAGGCTGCCCGCATCGCCGATGGCTCCGTCAGGCGGGCTGCCCATGTCGCGATTCGCTTCGCCAAGGCTCGGCCTTGCGCCGCCGGGCAATCCGCCCATTTCCCCGCCCGGCACTTCTCCGGACGGAGGTTCGCCGATGCGCCCCGTATGTCCGGGCATTCCGCCGCCGCTGGATTTGGTATAGCGGCCTTCTATGAAGGCCAGCGCCTTATCCTCTTTGGTCATAGCGGCAACTGCGCCGCCGCTCAAAGCGTTTCCCTCGGAATCAAACCACGTCCAACCCTCGGCGTAGTCCAAGCTATCCACATACCACTGGAGGTTTTGCGTAAACTCCGCCAGATACAGATCGAGATACGTGCCGTAATATCCGTTTGTTTCGGGATGCGCGTCCATATCGTATTCGATTGTCAGCGCGAGGGTGGAGGTCATTTCGCCGTCACCGTCAAGGTCAAAGCCGACGTCGCCCTCCCTTACCGAAAGGCTCTGTTCGTTGATATATTCCATGTAGCTTTCAGACAAATACGCGGCAAGCTGCTTCTGGAAAGAGGTTTTGAAGGTGTAATCCGTGTTCAAAGTATATTCAAAGGCGAGCGCCATATCCGCTTCATAAAGAGAGGTAATGGCGGAATAAGCGATGCAGCCCCAAGTGCCATCCGAGATTTCATAGTCCGCGCCATCAATGGTAACGGCGGTGGAATAGGAACCGTCCTCATTTTTATATACGCCCGCGGCGCCGGCTTCGATCAGATAATCGTAGTAGTCGGGATGGTTTCCGGTTGCCGCAAGCATCGCCGCGTGGGCTCCACCGCCGGAGCCGCCTGTGGAAACGAAATAATCCACATTGCCCGGCAGGTTGCCAAGCAGGATGTTGTACTTCACATAACGGACGGCTGCCTTCTGGTCAACGAGACAGGAGGGCGCGTCGCCGGTGTAAAAGGTATTGCCGCTGCTGTCGGCTGCGGTATCCTGCTTGCCGCGGTTGCCGCAGGACACATTGATATAACCGTCAGCCGCATGGGCGGTGGAGGCGATAGCGTTGCTTTGAGAACCGTACCCCGCGGCGCCGGTGTTTATGATCACGGGAGCCGTCGCGGCGGTATAAATCTGGCCGTTGCTGCTGACAATCTGTGCGTCATAGTCAATGACAAGACGGCCCTTTGCCGTGCCCGAGGTTACGTCGGCGATACCGTCTCCGTCGGCGTCAATCCCCTTGCTATAAGCGCCGGGAACACAGACGGATACGCCCTGCTGATTTGGAATTTCGGGATAAGCCACGGCGCATACGACGGATAGTACCCACGCATCGGCGGCTTCGCTGTACGTCCACTCCTGATCGGCATTGTTCGCCAGATTCAGGGTTTCCTCAATATAGGCCTTGTCTATGCTTGCGTGGGCCTCGTCAGGGCCGCTTTCAGCCTCCGCATGATGCCCGGTGTACGCACACAGGCTCACGGCCATCAGAAACGCGAGAAGCAAGGAACCGGTTTTCTTTGCGCGCATAAAGGATTCCTCCTGTTCTTTGGATGAATCCATCATACAGGAGGTTCGTTGAAGAAAGATTGAAATCACAGAAGTTTCAATATGACGGAAAAAATAAAGAAAATGCCGCCCGGCGAGGTCGCGGGGCGGCGGGAGTGGGTGGGGGAAAGGTCAGACGGTTTCGGACTGGTAGGCGACGAGGGAGGCCTCGTTTACGCCGTCCAGCGTGAGCAGCTTATTGAGGAAGGCTTCGCTCTTGTCCACGCGCACCTCGTAGGTGACCTCGATGCCGCGGGAGGTGATGGTCTTGCTCTTCAGCTTATGGTAGCGAAGCTGCTTCATCAGCTGCATGCTGTTGGCCTCGCCGTTGCCGCTCAGGTGCATCACCAGCAGGTAGCTGTCGGCGGACTTGCCGGTAAGGCTGCGCAGAACGAAGATCAGCACGGCAATGCACACCACGGTGATGGCGGTCAGGAAGTACTGACCCGCGCCCAGCAGGATGCCCATGGTAAGCGCCCAGAACATGTAGGCGGTGTCGAGCGGGTCCTTCACGGCGGTGCGGAAGCGCACGATGGACAGGGCGCCGACCATGCCCATGGAGAGCTGCAGCGAGTTGCGGATGCAGGTTACGACGGGCGCGGTGATCAGCGTCATCAGCACCAGCGTCATGCCGAAGTTGGTGGAGAACATCACGCCGCGGTAGTTTTTCTTGTACACCCAGTAGATGAACAGACCCACGCCGAACGCCATGACCATGAGGAATGTGATGCTAAGCCAAGAACCCGGCGTAATGGACTGATTGGCAAAGATTTCCGCAATACTGGTTTTGTTCACGAGGAGTACCCCTTTCGTAGTCTTGTACTTCTATTTTCCTGCCGCGGCGCGGCACGAAGAACTTGGTTTTTCCGTCAGCCCAGCGGCTCGAACCGGCGGCACAGCACGTATTTGGAGATGGCGCTGCGCTCGGCGGGCACGTTCCACAGCATGGCGGAGATGAAATCCGGAAGGTAGGAATCGTACTTTACCTCCATGATTTCGCGCCCGTCGTCCAGCGGGGAAACGGTCATAACGTCCGGGCTGAACAAATCGCGGCTCAGAAGCCCGGTGCGCAGGCGCTTGTCGAACGTCACGCGCACGTTCTCAACCGGGTGAATGAAGGTTTCGCGCGTGTAGTCCACAAGAACCTTCGGGCGAAGAAGGCTCACGCGCATTTCCCGGAACAGCTCGTTTATAAGCGCGTTGTCGATTCGGTCAAGCCGGCTGCACTGGCCGTTCACCAGCTGGTCGCACAGCTTGCGCGAGATGCGCGTGGACGATTTCTGAATCAGGTCGCCCCGCTTGCGCTTGCGCTCAAGGAAGATGGCTTCGTCCGACAGGTTGTAGATGCGGATGCGATACTTGTCGCGGTTCATATCGCCGTCAACCTTGTCGTAGAAGGCCATGTCGTAGGCGTCATCGAAGTAGAGGGAGCGGATGAAGTATTCGCCCTTCTCGTCGGCGTGCGGATCCGGGTGGAGAACGCCGCCCAAACGGTGCCCCAGCGCGATCATGTCGCCGCGGTTGATGAAGTATTTCAGCTCATGCCTCTCTGGAAGACGCTCGCGTTTCGTGTCCTGCAAGATTATAACCCCTTTGCATGCCTTTGGTCAAGGCATATCTTTATTTGTTGTAGTTATACACCTTTCCGTCCGCGTCCAGCATCGTGACCGTTTCGAGCAGGTCGCCGAAGTAATACTCCATGTCGCTGCGGCTGAGGGACTGCGAGAAGTAATACAGAAGGTGTCCCGGACGCTTGCGGGCGTAGCTCTTCAGCGTGTTGACCTCCGAATCGTAGGTCTTGCGCGACGGCCCCCACTTCTCCAGATGCTGATCGATCTCCGGCTCAAGCAGGTTGTAGCGCTCGTCGATCATCGCCAGCACCGACTCGCTCGACCACGGGCCGCGCAGCTTCTCGGCAAAGAGCTTGAGGAACATGTCCTTGCACTCCGCGTTCTTCATCAGCGCGATAAACAGCGAGTTGTCCGTCTTGTTGCTCTCGCCCACGCCGCCCGCCTTGAGCCAGCGGCCGACGGAGTTGGTGTTGGTGGTGAACGCCCAGTCGAAATCGAACAGGATGAAGCGCCACTTGCCGTCCGTCTCCGTGGTGCGGTACTTCTTCACGTTCAGCAGGTCGGTGTTGCCGGTGTACATTTCAACGGCAATGTAGTTGAGATAGTTCTCAACGTCGATGTACTGCTTCACGTATTCCAACTTTTCGCTGGTTTCCACGCCGTTTTTCTTGATCCAGTCCATGATGGTCGTCCACGAATCCACGGAGCCCTTCATCACCGACGTGTTCGCCTTGATCAGGTCGATGGAATCCTTGATCGCCGGATCCCAGCCCTCCCACTGGCAGATGGAGAAGGTGTTGATGCGCTCGCGCATGTTGTAGTGCCCCCAGTACTCGCCGTTCAGGTAGACGATGGCAAGGTTGGTGTCCTGATACATCACGCCCATGCCCTCGGCGAGCGCGGTCAGGATGGAGTCGCGCATGCGGGTCTTCTTCGTATCCTGCCCGGACGCGCGCAGAAGGAACGACTGATACTCGGTGTAGTCCCGGTTCGGGAACAGCTTCGCGCGGAAGCGGCTGTCGCCATACTTGCTGCGGGCAATGATCTTGAACGGCTTCTGATCCTCCTTGCGGCTGTACTGGCCGTGCAGGCGCACGCCGCAGCCCTGCGACAGGATGGTGGAGCCGTCCAGACCGAACAGCTCGACGTTTGCGTCCTTCTCCCACGTCATCCAGAAGTTCGCGCCCTTGTTCAGCGAGCCATAGGGGCTCTTCGTGAAGGCGTTGGGGCCCTTGACGTACAGGCCGGTGTTGTAGTCCCACAGGTCGGTGGGGTTCATGACCAGTGAAATCACCTGCATCGTGTGGCTCACGCCCACGAGGTACGACTGCGTTTCCACAAGGCTGGTCAGCTGGCCGTCCTTCACCGCGATGGCGCGGATGATCGTGGTCTGCGTCACCGGAATAGGGTCGGTGTAGACGAACGTCTCATACCGTCCCTCCACGGTCACCTCCGGGTCGGGCGTGTAAACGATGCCGCCCACGGCCGCGGGATCGGGCGTGGAGGAATCCAGCGTGTAATAGATAGTCGCGCCCGGCTCGGCGGACAGCGCCACGTTGAACGACTGGTTCGCCGGATACATGCCGCCCTGCACGGAGAAGGTGGGCTTCAGCATGCGCGATTCATAGCCGACCGTCACGTTGCCGGTGCCGGGCGTGGAGGCCGCCAGATAATAGAAGCCGCTTCGCCCGCTGATGCGGCCGTAGGACATGTTGGAATATTGCGTGCCCAGCTGCACGCGGTCGAGAATTTTGCCGGTGGGGTCGGAAAGCACCAGCGTTTCGCCCTCGGAGGAAGACAGCTTGAAGCTCGTGTGGCAATAGCTCTTCACGGTGGTGTTCAGGCCGGAGCAGTACACGCCGAGGTATTGACCGGGCGCGATGGTGGTTCCTTCGGGAAACTGCCACTTGCGCGGCTTGGCCGGGTTGTCCGAAAGCCCCCACGAGCTGAGATCGACGGTCTGCGACGAGGCGTTGTACAGCTCAATCCAGTCATAGGAGGCCTGACCGACGTTCGCCGTGGTGGTCGTGGCCATGATTTCATTAAAAAAAACGCCGCTTGAATTTTGCGCCGCGAACTGACCATCGATCAGCGCGGCGCTCTGGAAGCTGTTGGACATGCCGGGAGTCGGCGAAAGGTTTGTTGTCCATGTGCCGTCCGACTGGCGGGAATAGGATTGATCCGCCTTCAGCAGATCGTATTCCACAAGGTCGATCAGCTGCCCGGAGGCGTTTGACAGATACGCGCCCTCCTTCTCGGTGCTCAGCCGGAAGTTGGTGTGCAGCCGGCCGGCCGGGTCGCGCCGGTCGTAGCCGGAGCAGTAGACGATCATGTATTCGTCCGGGCCGATGGACACGTTCGGGAAGTGCCACTTCTGAAGATTCTGGTCGGAATCCGAAAGCGCGTAGCCGTTCAGGCTCACCGTGTAGGCGGACGTGTTGTGAATCTCGATCCAGTCGAGGAACTCGCCGTTTTCGTCGGGCGCGTAGCTCATGTTCTTGGCCATCAGCTCGGTGATTTCGATGGGGCTGTCGGTCAGCTCGCGGCTGTCGTGCAGCAGATGATAGCTTTCGCTGGTGTTGCTGAGCCCCGGCGTGGCCTCGTCGGTCACCACCCATTCGCCGTCAATTTCGGCGTAGGACTGGTTGGCGTTCATTTCGGGAATGTTCAGCGTCTGCACGGCGGTGTTGTTCGTGTTGAACAGCACCAGCGTGTCGCCCGCCGCGGAGATGCGGAACGGCGCGTGATACGCGTAGCCCGCGTTGTTGCGCAGCGTGCCCGTGCAATAGACCAGCACGCGCTCGCCCGCCGCCAGCGTCTGGTTCGGGAACTCGAAGTACTTGATCATCAGGCTCGAGTCCTTGGCCAGCTTCCAGCCGTACAGGTTCACGGTTTTGCCGGAATTGTTCACGATTTCCACCCAGTCGGGGTACGCGCCGGTGTCGTCCTGAATGCAGGACGCGTTGGAGCTCATTACCTCGCTGATGCGCACGGTGGCCGCGGCGTCGATTTCGGGGATGGATTTATCCGTCGTCTTCGGCAGAACGCCGTTCGGGAACACGTACCTCTGAAGGAAGAAGCACAGTATGATAAACACGATGCCGCACACGATGACCAGCGGCAAAACGTTCCTCTCGCGTCCGGATGAACGCGGAGCGGGCGCGGGTGCGGGCCTCCGGGTCGGCGCGGGGCGGGACGCAGGCTTGCGCGCGGGCGCGTCCGCGCGGCGCGGGGCGGGCTTGGACGCGGGTTTCTTCGTAGAATTCTGCAAAACGGTATGCCTCCGTAATTGATAAACTGTGAGAAACAAATACCTATGATATTATACCACGCCTATGTCGCTTTGCCCAGTGAGGTTAGGTTAAATTCTTTCCATCCGCTTCCCGCGGGGGCAACGATGACGTATCTGTTTTCGCTTGTCCGGCGCGCGGCGGCGGAGGGCAACGCGGGCGCTTTTCTGCCGAGAGAGCGTCAGCCTCCCGCGGGGGCAACGGTGACGTATCCGTTTTCGCTTGCCCAGCGCGCGGCGGCGGAGCCGGGCGCGGCTACGATGACCGCGTCAAGCAGCGTGCCCAGCGCGTCCGCGTGGATGGACAGGGGCGCGTCCGGCATAAGGATGGCGCGCAGACTTTCGCAGCCCGCGAAGGCGTTCGCTTCGATTTCCTGCAGGCTCGTGTGGGAGAGGTCGACGCACTGAACGCCGGACAGGTTCTCAAACGAACCCGCTTCGATGCGCGTAAGATTCGCGGGCAGGGTGAGCGTGTTCGGCCACGGAAGTGCTTCAAACCGCAGGCCGTCCCGCACGGCGGCAAGATGCGCCGCGCTTCCGGGATGGCCGGACACGGTGATGGAAGTGGCGAACGCGCCCTCGGCAATGTCCGAAACGCAGGCGGGCACGAACACGCCCGTGAGCGCGCTTTCCGCGGGGAACGCGCCTGCGCGCAGAGCCGTCAGCGGCGCGCCGCCCAGCGTCTCGGGCAGGGACAGGAACGCGGAGGCTCCGCTGCAGCCCGTGACGACCGCACAGCCGTCCGTAAGCTCGTAGATCAGCCCGGTCGCCTCGTCCAGCTGCGGGCCGGAGATCGGCTCCATGTAGTCGGGAATCTTCATTGCCGCCCAGCCGCGCTTCGCGCCATCCGCCGTAACGCCCCAGCCCCAGCTGTAGGAGGAACCCTGCACCGTTTCATGCACAAGGAAGATTTCGTCCGGCTTCAGCACGTCCAGCTTGCCGTAGCCCGTGCCGGGGCCCGTGCGCAGGTTCAGCGACGTGGACACCGTGATTCGGCAGCGGAGAAGCGCTTCGGCGTCCGGGGTTCCATGTTCCACAATGAAGCCCGCCGTCTCCCTATTGGACGGCGCAAGGTCGAGCCATGTTCCATCCGCCGCCGCGGCCAGCCGGCCGTTGGAGCTGGCGTAGTTCTTTTCGGTGGGCATGCCGCTCTGCCAATGGGACGCGGCGAACGCGTCGGAGAACGATTCGCCGGATACCCACGTCCAGTTGCCGCAGGCGTATTCGCCGCCCAGCCAGCAGGGGCCGTTCGCGGCCTTCAGAAGCGGCAGAATCGCTTCCGCCTCGGCGGCTGTGCGAATCGTCGCCAAATGCCCGCCGCGCGTCTCGGCGTATTCCTTGGCGGAGGCATACGCGTGCGCGCCGGTGAACAGCTCGTAGCGGCGGCCGTTCCGGGTGACGGTCTTCGCGGGCTCCGCGTCGTCCGGCAGCGCCTGTCCCCACACGGCGTAGAACGTCGCCGCGCGGTTCTCGCTGAACAGGCCGCCCGCGGACAGCGCAGGCTCCGCGGCGCTTTTATCCTCTGACCAGCCAAGAAACTCATAGCCCTTGCGCGTCGGCGCGGCGGCGGTGATTTTGAAGGGCACGCCCTCGGTTTTCGTGCCGGACGCGGGCGCGCCCGTGCCGCCGTTCGCGTCGTAGGTCATGGGATAGCTTTCCGTCGTGCCGCCGAATTTCTTCCAGTAAATATTCACGGCGTTCGCGCCGCGGGTGTTGCCCTTGTTGTAGCGGTCGGCGGGAATTTCAAAGTATACGCAGAAGTACCACGCCGCGTCGAACGCGCCCTGCGCGGTGTCGGGCAGGCTGCGCAGCACGCTGCCTACGCTCTTTTTGTTGTTTTCCAGCTCATATTGAAGGTAGCCCAGCTGCCCCTCCAGACTTTTCCAGCTTTCAAAGCCGTTAGTTTCGCAATACGAAATCAGTGAATTTCGGCGCGAGTTCCACTGGCAGATGCCGTAGGCCGCGCCGGAATCGCCGATGGCTTCCGGGTTGAAATTGCTTTCGCTTTTAATGTTGGACAGGATGCCGCACGCAGCCGCGCGGTTCAGCCCGGCGGTCTCCGTGAGGTATGTATAAATGGTTTGGATGTTTTCCTCCGTGTCCGCGTATCCCGGCGCGGGCACGTGCGCCGCGAGCAGGAGCGCGAGCAGAAAGAGCGCGGGCAGTCTTCGTTTCATGTGGCCTCCTTTGGAAAAAACGGTCAGGCTTCAGCTTCGGCAAGCAGCCTTCGAAGCGCATCCGGCAGGGGAGATTCAAATTCGAGCGCCCGCCCCGTGAGCGGATGCACAAAGCGCACGAGGGTGGAATGCAGCGCGAAGCGCTCGGGCAGCGCGTCCGGCCGCTCGGTTCCATACAGAAAATCGCCGAACACCGGGCAGCCAAGGTGGGAAAGGTGCACGCGAATCTGATGCGTGCGCCCCGTGTCCAGCCGAAGGCGCAGAAGCGCGCGCCCGTTTCCGGCCGCAAGCGTCCGGTACATCGTGCGGGAGGGCTTGCCGTCCGCGCGCACCTCGCGGCGAACCGTCGCGCCGTCCGCCTTGCCGATGGGCGCGTCGATAAGTCCCTCCGGCTGCGCCGGAACGCCGTCCGTCACGGCCAGATATTCGCGCACGAATTCCGGCGTGTGCAGCTGGCGGGACAAAAGCATCTGCGAATGCGCGTGCTTCGCCGCGACCATCAGGCCGCTGGTGCCCTTGTCCAGCCGGTTCACCGGGCGAAACACGAAGCCCGGCACGTCCCGGAAGCGCCACGCCAGACGGTTTTCCAGCGTGTTGTCCGGCTGGCGGGGCGAGGATTGCGTGGAAAGCGGCGCGGGCTTGTCGATCACGTACAGATCGTCGTCCTCATAAAGAACGGAAACCGGCGCGCTTTCCGGGCGAACCGGCACGGCGGGCTCCTCTTCATCCACCAGCGTCACCGAGACCACCTGCCCGGCGCGCACGGCATGGTCGGCGTGCACGCTTTCGCCGTCCAGACACAGCGTGCCCAGCGCCTTCGCGCGCGCCAGCTGATGGCTGGATATGCCCAGCCGCCCGCGGGCGACGCGGCGAATCAGCCGCCCGTCGTCCTCCGTCGGAACCACATAGCTCAGCTCGCGCATGAAAAGCCCTCCCAACCGGCCATTGTGAAGGAAGAATTCGCCGTCTGCGGGGGAAAGTCCTTCTAAAAATGAACGATTCGAGGCGCAAGGACTGAAATACTTATGTAAAATTCGTAAAATCTCGTCATTTTCCGCTTCCGACTCTTGCAATCGAGGGGGAGATGGTCTATAATGTATCAGTCTGCCCAAGAATGTGGGTTGCTGTTGTCGTCCGTTCGGCCAGCGCCCGTCTGCGAACGCGGGGGCTGACCATTCTTTCCATAGGAGGTGTCAAAACATGGCATCGGATAAGCGTATTAAGGTTGTACTGGCATGCTCCGAATGCAAGCAGCGCAATTATAATACCATCAAGAACAAGAAAAACGACCCCGATCGTCTCGAAATGAGCAAGTATTGCCGCTTCTGCAAGAAGCATACCGTTCATAAGGAAGCGAAGTAATCGGGCGGAGGCAACGATCAACTCGGAGGATGTGACAACATGGCGAACGAAAACGGAACGAAAAAGCCGAATTTCTTCGTGCGCGTCGGAGCATGGTTTAAGAACCTTGGCGTGAAAATCGGTAAGGCCTTCTATAATATGTTCCACGAGATGAAGAAGGTCACCTGGCCCACGAAGAGCGCGCTCGTGAATTACTCCCTGATAGTGCTTCTTTTCATGGTGGTTATGGGCGTAGTGATCGGCCTGTTTGACATGGGCGCGGGCGCTCTGATCAGACTGATCACCGGCTGACGGGCAAGGAGTTAAACATGGCGGAAAATGCCGAGATGAACTGGTATGTCGTACATACCTATTCTGGCTATGAAAACAAGGTCAAGGCGAACCTTGAGAAAACCGTTGAAAACAACGGACTTCAGGATCTGATCGCAGAGGTTCAGATTCCGATTGAAGAGGTCGTCGAGATCAAGAATAACAAGCGCCGCGTGGTTCCGCGCAAGCGTATGCCGGGTTATGTGCTGGTTCGTATGGTTATGACCAACGAATCATGGTATGTCGTGCGCAATACGCGAGGCGTGACCGGTTTTGTCGGCACGGGAACCAAGCCCACGCCGCTCCCGGACAGCGACTACACGTCGTTAATGGCCAGCATTCCCGTTACCCGCCTGGACATTCAGGTCGGCGACGAGGTTCGCATCCTTACCGGCCTGTTCGAGAACTTCACCGGCCGCGTCACCGATATCGACACCGCAAACCAGAAGCTGCGGGTCACGGTGCCGATGCTTAAACGCGAAACTGCCATCGATCTGGATTACGACGAAGTCGTTCGTCTGGATTCGTAACGCGCTTCCATCGCTTGTAAGCCCTCGGGCTTCAGGAGTGGGAGGGGCTCAGGAAGGCCCCGCTACACCACATACAGATTAAGGAGGAAACCCCTATGGCGAAGAAAGTAACTGCGCTGATCAAGCTGCAGGTCAACGCCGGCAAAGCCACCCCCGCGCCGCCGATCGGCCCGGCGCTCGGTCAGCATGGCGTAAACATCCCCGGATTCTGCAAGGAATTTAACGACCGCACCGCCAAGCAGGTCGGTCTCGTGATCCCGGTCGTCATCACCGTGTATCAGGATCGTTCCTTCACGTTCATCTGCAAGACGCCTCCGGCCGCCGTTCTGATCAAGAAGGCCTGCGGCCTCGAGCACGCCTCCGGCCGTCCCAACAAGGACAAGGTCGCTCACATCTCCAAGGCTCAGGTGAAGGAAATCGCCGAGCTCAAGATGCCCGACCTGAACGCCGCTTCCATCGAAGCCGCCATGAGCATGGTCGCCGGAACGGCTCGCTCCATGGGCGTTATCGTGGACGACTGACGCAAGAAGACCAAAACCGTGGGAGGACATAGCGCCGATTGTACCACAGGGAGGATATTAACATGAAGACCGGAAAGAAATATAGCGACAGCATCAAGCTGATCGATCGTACCAAGCTGTATGATCCCGAAGAGGCCGTTACGCTGGTAAAGCAGACCGCCAAGGCCAAGTTCGACGAGACCGTCGAGATCTCCGTCCGTCTGGGCGTTGATCCCCGCCACGCCGATCAGCAGGTTCGCGGCACCGTCGTTCTGCCTAACGGCACCGGCAAAACCAAGACTGTCCTCGTGATCGCCAAGGGCCCCAAGGCCGAGGAAGCGACCGCCGCGGGCGCCGATTTTGTGGGCGCCGAGGACATGATCGCCAAGATTCAGGGCGGCTGGTTCGGATTTGACGTTTGTATCGCCACCCCGGATATGATGGGTCTGGTCGGCCGTCTGGGCCGCGTGCTCGGCCCCAAGGGCCTCATGCCGAACCCGAAGACCGGCACCGTTACCATGGACGTGACCAAGGCCATCACCGAGACCAAGGCCGGCAAGGTTGAGTACCGCGTCGATAAGACCGCCATCATCCACTGCCCCCTCGGAAAGGCCTCCTTCTCCGAGCAGCAGCTGACGGAGAACCTGCGCACCCTCATGGACGCCATCATCAAGGCGAAGCCGTCCGCGTCCAAGGGCACGTATGTGAAGTCCGCCGTCATCTCCAGCACCATGGGCCCCGGCATCAAGCTGAACGCGCTCAAGTTCTGAGGATTGTCTTTTTGCGCCGCTTTCCGTTTTTTTCGGAAGGCGGCGTTTTTCAAATCGAAGGGAGGACGCTTTTCATGAGATACGAAGCGGAAATCGTCGTCTGCGGCGCGGGAACCGCCGGTTCGGTCGCCGCCATTGCCGCCGCGGACGCGGGGCGCGACGTGCTTGTTATAGAGCAGTTCGGCTCGGCGGGCGGCAGCGGCACGCTCGCGCTCGTCACGCCGCTGATGAACACGTTTGTTCCCGGCAACCCGATGGGCAGCTACGTGTCCCGCGAGATCAACCGGCGCATGCTTGCGCTGGGCGCGGCTGCGGGAAAGGGCGACTGCTGGTTCGACCCGGAGATGCTGAAAATCGTGCTGAACGAAATGCTGGCGGAGCGCGGCGTGCGGGTTCTGTATCACACGTTTCTCATCGGCGCGAAGCGCGAGGGCGGGAGGGTTACGTCGGTGGAAATCGCGAACAAGTCCGGAAGGGGCGAGGCCGCGGGCAAAATCTTCATCGACGCGACGGGCGACGCCGACGTTGTGCACGCGCTGGGCTTTGAGACGCTGCACGGCAGCGAGGAGGACGGCAAAAATCAGCCGATGTCGCTTCGCTACCTGCTGGGCGGCGTGGATACGCAGGCGTTCTGGGATTTCCTTGAGAGGCTGTCCCGCCCGAACGACGAGCCGCGCCCGCGTCCCGAAAATTACGACGGCGCCGTGACGCTGAACCCGGAGAAGCCATGGCCGCTGAAGCCGCTGTTTCTTCAGGCGGTCGACGAGGGGCAGCTTACGCGCGAGGACGCGCTGTACTGGCAGTTCTTCACCGTGCCCGGACGGCGCGACACGATTGCCTTCAACTGCCCGGAATTTTTCGACTTTCACGACGCGGACGACGCGGAGAACCAGTCGCGCGTGCAGACGGAGGGCAAGCGCGCGATTCTGCGCCAGCTTTCGTTCTACCGCGCGCGCATACCCGGCTTTGAGCATGCCTACCTTTCGGAAATCTCCGCGATGGTGGGCGTGCGCGAATCCCGCCGCGCCGTCACCGACCATATCCTCACCGCCGGGGAAATCCTCGGCCGCGCGCGCTTTGACGACGCGGTGTGCCGCTGCAACTATCCCGTGGACGTGCATGGGCGCGACCTTAAAACCTATGAGCTGACCGGGAGCGGCCGCGAGCCGTATTATGAAATTCCGCTGCGCTGCCTGATCGTGCGCGGCGCGGAGAACCTGCTCGTCGCCGGCCGGAACCTTGGCAGCGAGTTTATCGCCCAGTCGTCCGCGCGCATCATCCCCACCTGCCGCGCCATGGGCGAAGCCGCCGGCCTCGCCGCCGCGCTCTCCGTGCGCGAGCAAAAGCCCGTCCGCGAAATCGGAGGGAAACGCGTTCGGGAGGAAATGACGCGCATGGGCGCGGATGAAGCGCAGGGGAAGCCTTCAATTTCTCCCGAAACTTAACTTGACGAGACGCGGACAAATGGGTACAATATATGAGGCTGTGAAACAGCTGTGCCATAGACAGCGAGTGCGGAAGCGTAAACTCCCATCGGAGTGCTCGCCGAGGTGCAAAGGTTCGGACTTTCTCGAATTCTGTTCAGAAGTATTCCGCCCTTGCGCCTATGCGCAGGGGCGTTTCATTTGCCGTCATTCACAGGACGGAATGCGAGGTGTTTAACAAATGTCCAAGAACGAACTTTCCAAGAATATCGAAAGCAAGAAGCCGGTCGTTGCCGCCGTCAAAGAAAAGTTTGAAAAGGCGCAGACCGTCGTTCTGGTTGACTTCCGTGGTCTGACCGTGGAGGAGGATACCGCGCTGCGCAACGAATTCCGCAAGGCGGGCGTTGAGTATGCCGTTATCAAGAACACCATGATCGATCTCGCCGTGAAGGATACCCCCTTCGCCGCGCAGATGGAGGAGCACCTGAAGGGCCCCACCGCCGTGGCGTTCGGCTACACCGATATGATCGCGCCCGCGAAGATCGCGGTGGAGTTCGGCAAGAAGAGCAAGAAGCTCACGCTGAAGTGCGGCGTGTGCGACGGCGCGTTCCTCGACGCGGCCGGCGTTCAGGCTCTGGCCGAGCTGCCCAGCAAGGAAGTCCTCATCGCCCGTTTCATGGGCAGCATGATGAGCGCGGTTTCCAGCTTCGTCCGCTGCGTGGAAGCGATCCGCAAGCAGAAGGCCGGCGAGGAATAATCGCTGCCTGACGCACCCAATTCAGACCTTAACATGATTATGGAGGGAATACAATGAACGCTCAGGAAATCATTTCTGCCGTTGAGTCCATGACGATTCTCGAGCTGGCTGATCTCGTAAAGGCCATGGAAGAGAAGTTTGGCGTTTCCGCCGCCGCCCCCGTCGCGGTTGCCGCCGGCCCCGCCGCCGCTGCTGAAGCCGTTGAAGAGAAGACCGAGTTCGACGTCATCCTGAAGTCTGCTGGCGCCGAGAAGATCAAGGTTATCAAGGTCGTCCGCGAAGTCGTTTCCGGCCTGGGCCTGAAGGAAGCCAAGGAACTCGTTGACAACGCCCCCAAGCCCATCAAGGAAGGCGTTTCCAAGGAAGTTGCCGAGGAAATCAAGAAGAAGTTTGCCGACGTCGGCGCCGAAGTCGAAATCAAGTAAGCTCCTTTTGCAGGAAGCCGTCCGCGAGGGCGGCTTTCTTCATATTCACAGTTCGAGAGGTGAATTTGCGTGCTTCATGACGATACCACCACCATTTCCCAGCTGAAGGAGGCCGTGTACGCGCTGTGTCTGGAAAAGGGCTGGGGCGTGGACGGCGTTCAGAACCCGCAGCAGGTCGCCATGGCCATGACGGTGGAGATGAGCGAGCTTCTGGAGCTGTTCCAGTGGCTGAACCCGCCGGACGTGGAAAGGCTGCTGAACGGCGAGGATCCGGCGTATGTCGCGCGAATCGCCGAGGAATTTGCGGACGTGATGATGTACGGCATGCAGCTGATGCGCGCGCTGAAGATCGACGTTTCCGCCGAAATCGAGCGCAAGATCGAGGTTGTGCGCGGCCGTCCGGCAAACCGCAAAAACCTGCATCCGTTTCAGTGACATGCGCATAAAACCGCCTTCCCATGGATAGAATGGCTGCGATAGACCATCGATTCGGGGGAGGCGGTTTTTATCCGGCACATCGCGATATTGGATACCGGCGGGGCGGAGGCGCGCGCCGTGTCCAGAAGGCTGAGGGCGCTGAAGTCGCTGGCCGTGGTGGTGGACGGCGGCATGCTGCCGCCGGACGCGCTGACGGGCGACACCTGCGGCGTTGTGCTGGCGGGCAGCGGTCTTCTGCCCGGGGCGGCCGAGACCGCCGCGCGCGAGGCGCTGAAAAGCGGCCTGCCGGTGCTGGCGCTGGGACGCAGCGCACGTCTGCTTCTGTTGGCGCTGGGCGCGCAGCCGGGCGCGACCCGGCTTGAGAGGGCCACGGCGCACGTTCGGTTTCTGAACGGCCCGCTGTTTGAAGGTCTGAGCGAGGCGGAGCGCTATTTTGAACGCGGCGAGGAATGGACGCTGCCCGAGGGCGTTCATGTGTCGGCGGAGGGCGAGGGCGGCTTTATCGCCGCCGCGCAGAACGAAGCCGGAACCGTGTTCGCGGCGCAGTTCGGCGTGGAAAGCAACGACCCGGACGGCATGCAGATGCTGAAAAGCTTCGCCGAGGGCGTGTGCGGCCTGAATGGCGAATGGACGATGCCCGCGTTTTTAGACGACTGCGTGGGAACCCTGCGTGCGGCCTGCCCGGCGGGCGAGGTGATCGCCGCGGTGTCCGGCGGCGCGCCGTCGATTGTGGCGGCGGTGCTCGCGTCGCGCGCCTTCGGCGAGCGGGCGCGGTGCGTGCTGATGGATACCGGCCTGTTCCGCAAGGGCGAGGTCGCCTGCCTGCGCCGGGCGTTCGAGGAGGAGCTCGGCCTGCCGCTGCATGTGAAGGATATTTCAGCGGAAATCGAGACGGCGCTCTCCGGCGCGGCCGACACGCGCGAGAAGCACGAGAGGGTCGGGAAGACCCTGCGCGGCGCGCTTCTGGGCGAGGGGCGCGCCGTCGTGCGCGGCGCGGGGCGGCCGGGCGACTTTTCGCTTCTGCCGCTGAACGCGCTGTATCGCGAGGAAATTCGCGAGCTGGGCGAGCTGCTCGGCCTGCCGCCGCGCCTGCTTTCGCGCCAGCCGTTTCCCGAAAGCGGGCTCGCCATTCGCATGAGCGGCGAGGTAACCGCGGAAAAGCTCGCGCTTCTGCGCGAGTCCGACGCGGTGTTCTGTGAGGAAATTGAGACGGCGGGGCTGGAACGCAAGCTCCACCGCTATTATGCCACCCTGACCGGCACCGACGCCGGTGCATACGCCGTGGTGCTCCACGCGCTCGTCTCCCCGGACACCGTCAGCGGCTACGCGTTCCGCTTGCCCTACGACGTAATCGAGCGCGCCGTGATGCGGATTCTCAAGAACCTGAACGC
>CAVERI010000031.1:0-27561 GCA_963618055.1 bacterium
GCCGTATGAATCCAATCATCCGAAGAGATCATTACCTGCAAAAGCTCATCGACCGAAGGGAGAATGGTCTGGTGAAGGTCATCACAGGCATTCGGCGCTGCGGCAAGAGCTTTCTTCTTTTCAACCTGTTTTATGATTATCTGATCGAAAGCGGCGTGAAGGAGGAGCAGATCATCTCGATTGCGCTGGACGACGATCTTTTCGTCCAATACCGCAATCCGGAGGAGCTGTCCAGCTTTATCCGCTCCAAAATCGTCTCAAAGGAAATGTACTACATCCTGATCGACGAGGTACAGTATGCCATCGCAAAGGAAGAATTGAAGAATCCGGAGTCCATCCGGCTGTATAACGTGCTGAACGGCCTTATGCGGCTTCGCAACGTGGACATCTACGTGACCGGCAGCAACTCGAAAATGCTGACGAAGGACGTTCTGACCGTTTTCCGCGGGCGCGGGGACGAGGTGCGCGTCTATCCCATCTCGTTCAAGGAAGCCTATGCCGCCGTCGGCGGAGACAAATCCGAGGCGTATGAAGAGTATGCTCTGTACGGCGGGATGCCGCTGGTCTTATCCAGAAAAACCGACGCGGATAAAATGGCGTACCTGCAAAGCCTGTTTACGGAGGTCTACTTCAAGGACATTACCGAACGCTATGACATTGCCCTTCCGGATGTGCTCGCGGAGCTGACGGACGATCTGTGCTCGTCCGTCGGTTCGCTTACCAACGCCAGCAAAATCGCGAATACATTGAAGACGGTAAAGGGAATCGCGGTTTCAAGCACGACCATCTCCAGCTACCTGAACTACCTTATGGAGTCCTTCCTGTTCAGCAACGCCAAACGCTATGATGTGAAGGGAAAGCAGTACTTTGAATATCCATCGAAGTACTACTGCGCCGACGTCGGCCTGCGCAACGCCCGGCTGAATTTCCGGCAGCAGGAGGAAACGCACATCATGGAAAACATCCTATACAACGAGCTTCTGTGCAGGGATTTCTCTGTGGACGTTGGCGTGGTGGAAGTCTCGGAAAGCTCCGAAGCCGGGCAATCCAGAAAGCAGTGCGAAATCGATTTTGTGGTAAACCGGGGAACGAAGAAATACTATATTCAGTCGGCGCTGAATGTGAGCGACCCAACCAAAATGGAGACGGAGCTTCGGCCGCTGAAGCACACGAAGGATTTCTTCAAAAAGATCCTCATCAGCAAGTCCTCCATGAAGCCGTGGACGGACGACGACGGCATCCTGCATCTTGGATTGTATGAGTTCCTTCTGAATGAAAATTCACTGGAGCTGTAAATCGAGCTATCGACGCGGAGGAAAACCGAAAATCTCCGCGGGAGCGCGTTTTTTCGTTGCATTTTTTCGGGTTTTGTTGTAAGATACAGATTGGGTGATAAGGATATGAAATACCGTATGATCGCCGTCGATCTGGACGGCACGCTGCTCGACCCGAACGGCACGCTGAACGCGCGCACGGTTCGCGCGGCGCGGGCCGCCATGGAGCGCGGCGCGAAAATCGTGCTGTCGTCGGGGCGCATGCCGGCGGCGCTCAGGCACATCGGAGACGAAATCGGCGTAAACGCGCCCGCGGTCTGCTTTAACGGCGGCGCGGTCGTGAAGCTTCAGACCGGCAAGGCGCTGTATCAGACGCCGGTGCCCATGGATCTGGCGCGGGACATCGCCCGCGCGGCGGAGGAGCGCGGCATGTATCTGCACGCGTTCGTTCACGGCGGCTATATCGCGCCGGAGTACAACGACAAAACGGCGGCGTATGAGCGGCTGTCCGGCGTGAAGGCCACGGTGGTGAACCGGCCGGTGTCCGAGGCGATGGACGAAGCGCCGATGAAGCTGCTCATCATCGACACGCCGGAGGGCGCGGAGGCCGCGCTGCCCGGCCTGCAGGCGCAGTTCGCGGGCCGAGCCACGATCATGCGCTCGCAGAAGCACCTGATCGAGTGCGTGGACGTGAACACCGGCAAGGCCGGGGCGCTTTCGTTCCTCGCAAACCATTTGGGGCTGACGGCGGAGGAAGCCATTTCCTTCGGCGACGGTCAGAACGATCTGGACATGCTTTTGTGGTCGGGCGAAAGCTATGTGATGGACAACGCGCAGGAAGCGCTCAAAAAGGCCTCGCCGCGCTTTAAAATCGCGCCGTCCAACGCCGAGCAGGGCGTGGCGCAGGTGATCGAGCGGCTGATTGCCGAGGACAGAATCGGGGTGTGAGCTTGATTTCCGAAAAAAAGCTGGTGACCGCGCTGGGGCTGGAGGTCGTGGTTCCGTCGCAGGACGGGGCGCTGCCCATTGAGGAATCGGACGTATGCCGCCCGGGTCTTCAGCTGACCGGCTTCTGGGATTATTTCGCCTACGAGCGGCCGCAGCTGTTCGGCAAGGTGGAAATGGCCTATCTGAAAACGCTGGACGCGGACACGCTGGCGGCGCGTCTCAAGACGTTTTTCAGCTTCGCGCTGCCGTGCGTCATCGTGTGCCGCGGGCTGTCCATTCCGGAGACCATGCTCGCCTGCGCGCGGGAAAAGCACATTCCCGTGTACCGCACGCAGGAAAACACGGTGCGGCTGGAAATGGCCATCATCAACTATCTGAACACGGAGCTGGCGCCGCGCCGCACGATGCACGGCGTGCTGGTGGACGTGTACGGCGTTGGCATGCTGATCACGGGCAACAGCGGCGTGGGCAAGAGCGAGGCGGCGCTGGAGCTGGTAAAGCGCGGGCACCGGCTGGTGGCGGACGACGTGGTGGAAATCTGCCGCGTGAACGATCGCCGGCTCACGGGCACCGCGCCCGACCGCACGCGCCACTTCATGGAGATTCGCGGCGTGGGCATCATCGACGTGTACACGATGTATGGCGTCGCGTCGGTCATCCGTGAAAAATCCATCGACATGGAGGTGCACATGGAGCTCTGGCAGGACGGCCATTCCTATGACCGGCTGGGGCTGGACAGCCGCACCGCCACGATTCTGGGCGTGAGCATTCCATCGTTGCTTCTGCCCATTCACCCCGGGCGCAACATTGCCATCGTTTTAGAGGTGGCGGCGCGCAACCTGCGCCTGAAGCAGATGGGCTACAGCGCCGCGGAGGAGCTTCTGCGGCGGCAGACGGGCATCCAAACGCGCCCGTATGGCTTTGACGAAAACGCGGATTATTCCGAGCTTGACGAGGATTAACAGGAGGAAAAAAAGTATGGTGTACGTAGGCATCGATCTGGGCGGAACCAGCATCAAGGCGGGTCTGGTGGATGAGCAGGGCAAAATTCTGTGCAAGGCGACCTGCCCCACGCTTGTGGAGCGCGGCGCGCGTCCCGTGGTGGACGACATGGCGAAGCTGTCTCTGGAAGTGATTGAAAAGGGCGGCTATACGCTGGACGACGTGAAGGCCATCGGTATCGGCCTGCCCGGCATTCAGGACCCGCGCACCGGCATCGTGCCGTTCTGCACGAACCTGTACTGGCACGAGGTTCCCGTGATCGAGTGGATGCAGGAAACCATCAAAAAGCCCATCTATATCGGAAATGACGCGACGGTGGCCGGTCTGGCCGAGTCCGTGGCGGGCGTGAGCGCGGGCATTGAAAACAGCGTGTTCCTCACGCTGGGCACCGGCGTGGGCGGCGGCATCGTGCTGGGCGGCAGGGTGTATTCCGGCACGAACGGCGTGGGCAGCGAGCTGGGTCACATGATCACCGTGATCGACGGCGAATTGTGCACCTGCGGCAACCGCGGCTGCTGGGAGCGCTACGCCAGCGCCACCGCGCTGATTCGCATGGGGCGCGAGGCCGCCGAGAAGCATCCCGAAAGCCTGATCGCCGCCAGCGTGAACGGCAGGCTGGACGACATCGACGCCAAAGTCGTCATCGACGCGGCCAAGGCCGGCGACGACGCGGCAAGCGAGGTGTTTGAGCGCTACGTCTACTACCTGTGCGCGGGTCTGGTGAACATCATCAACTTCATCGATCCCGAGGTCATCGTGCTCGGCGGCGGCGTGTCCCACGCCGGTCAGTTCCTGCTCGACGCGGTAAACCGCCGCCTGCCGTCCATGGTCTTCTATAAGACCATGCCCTACGCCCGCGTGGCGCTCGCGACGCTGGGCAACGACGCCGGCATCATCGGCGCGGCCATGCTGGGCAGATAAACGCTTCCATTTCAAAGGCCGCCCTGCATGAAAAATCAGAACGGCGGGAAGGGATGGCGCTTTTTGATGCCGTTTTCCCCCCTCCGCCGTGGGAAGAGCCGCCTGCCAGCCGGCGCCGGAAGGCGGTTTTTCCTTCCTTTTTTCTGTATTATTTTGCAAAAGTGAAAGCAGAAACATTGACATCATTCCGCGCGCATGGTAAAATGTACGTGTTCATGTGATTTACGCGACCTACGAAAGGAGTGCTCTTCTGTGAAACGCAAGGCTCTTGCCATCATGCTCGTTCTCGTCGTACTCATGTCCGCGTGCCTGCCCGCCTTCGCGGACAGCGCGGTCGCTTCCTGCCTGAGCAAGAACAACTACAGGAAGGCTCAGCAGATTGTCAGCAGCGCCAACCTTAGAATTCTCGCCTGCGTTCGCACGGCGCAGTTCACACCCTACGACGACGTGGCGTGGATGCTTCGCACCACGAAGGCCATTGCCAGCGACGCGAAGTATCGCGTTCAGCGCCTTGGATATGAGATCTACTGCGAATACGTCAACTACTACGTGGACGGCCGCTGGGTGGAGGTAGACCCGCTGCACGTTGTCAATCCGCTGGATCCAAAGCCGGATCCTGATACCAAGGATTAAACCCGAAACCCTTGCGACGAACCCCTGAAGGGTTTCGTCGCTTCTTTCTTTTAGAGGAGTATCTATGCGCGGCTTAACGATTCACCAGCAATCAGAAAACCCCGACGAGAAGCTCAGCCTGCTTGCGCGGACGTCGGATATGGAAATCATGCGTCAGACAATCCGAAAGGGCGCGACGGTATGGCTTTCTCCTTCGGAGAAACCCGGCACGTTTGAGTTCTTTTTTGTTCTGTCCGGCGAATTGCGCCTGCTTTTGAAGGACGCTTCGTGCGTACTTCGGCCGGGCGATTCGTTTTCGCTGGACGGCATCAACGAGAACATTCCCATCGAGCCCGTGCAGGACACTGCGCTTCTCTATGTATCCAACCGGCCGCAGTTTGACGGCATGGCCGACTATCAGAGCAAGCTGAAGGAGCTGATGTGGCTGGTGGACGAGAAGGATCACTATACCTATCGCCACAGCCGCAACGTGATGAGCTATACCGTCGCGCTCGCGCGCAAAATGGGCACCGGCCAGTGCGAAACCGAAGACCTTGTGAACGCTTCGCTGTTCCATGACGTGGGCAAGTTCTTCATCCCGGACGCGATTTTGAACAAGCCCGGCCGCCTGACGGACGAGGAATACGAGATCGTCAAGCAGCATCCGCTGGACAGCGCGCGCCTGCTGGAGCCGAAATTCGGCCGGCGCGTGGCGGAGATTGCCCGCAGCCACCATGAACGGCTGGACGGCAGCGGCTATCCGCTGCACCTGAAGGGCGATCAGATTTCGCCGGAGGGGCGCATTATCGCCGTGGCCGACTGCTTTGACACGATGACCTCGCGCCGCGTGTACACGCGCCAGCCCAAAACCTTCGAGGAGGCCGCCCGGGAGCTCGCGTCCCGGCCGGATCTGTACGACGCCGACGTGTGCCGGGCGCTGTCTGAGCTGGTCGCCGCCGGTGACCTGATTCCCGCGGAAAACACAAAATAGCCTTTCAAACGGAGTGGAGCCGCGTCCGCTCCGTTTTCTTTTCCGCGAGCTATGTTATAAATATTCATAATAGTGGAATATCCAACAAAATCACTGGATGCAGAAAAATTATTTTCATTATTTGTAAAAATGGGGTTGACAAACGTGCCGTCCTGTGATATGATACAGGTGAACGAAGAAAGAGACGACAGAAGCCCATTCTTCTGATTGCATACGAACGAAAGGGGGCGATGCCATTGAACCAGACAGAAACGGTACTTGTTCAGGTTTTCCACTTCGCCCATGCCGGCCGCTGAGATAGATTGTCGAGAACGGCCGTCGTAAAGAAGGCGGCCCCGTCACATTCCAAGGGGAAATAGGAGAGCGGTATCTCCGGGATGCGCGGAGCGGAAAACGAAACCGCGGGCGATCCATTTTCAGGAGCGGGACGCGCAGGCGTCAAATTCACGAAGGAGTATCACTCGGATCCCATACGCGCCCCGGTTTCACGGTGACAACTGAATACGCTTCTTGGTAGGGCCTGCTACAGAAAACTCTGCAGCAGGCCCTTTTCTTTATGCGTTCAAGACAGCGCCTTCGGCTTACGCCTCCGGCAGGATTCTCATTGCCTCCGCGAGGCTTGCGTCGCCGCTGCGGAAGGGGCGCAGGGTGAAGGTCAGCGTCTGGGTTTCGCGCAGGAAGAGCTTGTATTTCTCCTGCGGCTCGGGCCCGCAGCTGTTCGAGCCGATGCCGCCGTGTCGCCAGTCGATGGAGACGACGGTTTCCTCCAGCGCCTCCAGCTCCGGCTGGTGCTTGGCCTCGTCGAGCATCTGGTCGGTATAGCTGTGCGCGGTGAACGAGAAGCCCTCGTCCGCGGCCTTTTCGCTGATGAACAGAAGGCCGAAGCCCAGCGCGTCGGTCAGCGCGAGGGCGCGGGTATCGGCGTGCGCGCCGTTTTCCTGCGGGCGCACATAGGGCTCGTGGGTATCGTCCACCGGCATCCGGTACGTGCCGATATACGCGGCGGCGCGGATGTCCGGATAGCTCTCGATCGGCCCGCGGCCATACCATTCCACGCGGTCATACGCGCCCGGCATGTGCAGCTGCACGCCCATGCGCGGCAGCGGCGGCAGGGAATCGCACAGCGGCGTATAGTCGACGGACAGGCGAATGTCGCCGTTTCCGAAGATCGTCCACTTCGCGGCCGTCTCAATCAGCGGCTTGCGGTTGCAGGCGGCGTATACATGCGTCGCGGTCACGCGCACGCAGCCGGGGCGCACGGTTTCCGCCTTGAAATCGCGCAGCTTGGGCAGCAGGCAGTCAAGGCCGTATTTCTTCCACTGCTCCATCACGTGCTTGTCGTTGTCGGTGGGCGCGCGGAAGAAGTTTGCGCGCGGCGCGCGCTCGATCAGCTCGCTGCCGTCCACGACCCACGAAATCATTTCGCCCAGCCGCGTATCGAACCACACGTCGAAGTCCGCGCCCTCGACGGACAGGATGCTCTCCTCCTCGTCCTCCAGCACGTTCAGCGCCTCCATGTCGGAAATGAGCGCCGTTTCGATTTCGGGCTCGCTGGCAAGCCGCAGCTGCGTGCGCGCGACCTCGTGCCCGGCCTTCGCCCATTTGCGGTCGAGCGCCTCGGTGACGGTAACGTCCAGATACGCCTCGCCGGACGCGGGAACCTCGCAGGGCAGCGCCACGGTCTTCTCGCCCATGGGCGCAATGCCGGAAATGTCCAGCCGGCCGCTTTCCACGCTCACGCCGTCCACCATCAGCCGCCACGCGGCGTTCAGGTGATCAAGCGTCGTGAAGGCGTACAGGCTGCTCACGCGCAGCCTTCCGTCTTCGGTAAGCTCAAGCTTGACCGGCTCAAGCGCCTTCTTGAGCGCCCACAGACCGGTATGCGGCGTGCGGTCGGGATAGTTCAGCGCGTCCACGCAGAAATTGCCGTCGTTGGGCGCGTCGCCGAAGTCGCCGCCGTAGGCGTAATAGGTCTCGCCGTCCTCGGTAAGCACCTCCATGCCGTGGTCGACCCACTCCCACACGCAGCCGCCGATCAGGCGGGGATATTTGTAGATTGCCTGCCAGTATTCCTCCAGCGAGCCGGGGCCGAGACCCATGGAATGCGCGTATTCGCACATGAAGTACGGGCGCGGATCGTCGGACTCGCCCTCGCGGATGACCACCTCCACGGCGGGATACATCACGCTGACCACATCGGAGGAGGCGTGGTTCTCATGGTCGCCCTCATAGTGGATGGGGCGGGAGGGATCCAGCTCGCGGATGCGGGCGTACATGGCGGCGTGGTTTTCGCCGTAGAACGACTCGTTGCCCAGCGACCACATGATGATCGAGGGATGGTTGCGGTCGCGGCAGACCATGCGCTCGGCGCGGTCGACATAGGCCTTCTTCCATTCGGGCGAGCCGGAGAAGTCGAACGCCATGCCCTCGTCGCCGGTCATCCATTTGCCCATCTGCGCGCCGTGGCACTCAAGGTCGGTCTCGTCCACCACGTACAGGCCGTACTCGTCGCAAAGGTCGAGCCAGCGCGGGTCGTTGGGATAGTGGGACGTGCGCACGCAGTTCACGTTCATCTGCTTCATCAGCTGAACGTCGCGCAGAAGCGATTCCATCGGCGTGACGTGACCCAGCTGGGAATGCGTGTCGTGGCGGTTCACGCCCTTGAGCTTGATGGACACGCCGTTCACAAACAGCTGACGGTCGCGAATCTCCACCCTTTTAAAGCCGATCCTCACGCGCACGGCCTCAATGACCTCGCCGCCGGAAAGCACGTTCACCGCCAGCGCGTAGCGGTTCGGGGTCTCTGCCGTCCATTTCTTCACGGAGGGCACGCGCGCTTCGTATTTCACGGTCGCTTCCGCGTCCGCGCAGTCGGTGTGCACCGCCTTTTCGCCGTCGTAGAGCGTGAAGGCGAGCTTCGCGCCCTCGGGAGACGCAACGTCCGCGCAGACGGTCAGAAGGCCGTCCTCGTATTTGTCGTCCAGCGTCGCGTCGGCGCGCAGGTCGCGGATGTGGGTCTGCGGTACGCCCAGCAGGTACACGTCGCGGAAGATGCCGCTCAGCCGCCAGAAGTCCTGATCCTCCAGATACGTCGCGTCCGACCACTTATGCACCTCGACGGCCACAAGGTTCTCGCCCTCGTGCACGAAATTCGTGATTTCAAATTCGGCGGGCATATGGCTGACCTTGCTGAAGCCCACCTTCGCGCCGTTCACATACACGTAGAACGCGCCGTTCACGCCGTCAAAGTTCAGATACACCCGTCCGTCCTTCCACGTGGAGGGCAGGTGGAACCAGCGGCGATAGATGCCCACCGGGTTGTCGTCCGGCACAAAGGGCGGGTCGAGCGGGATGGGATAGACCACGTTCGTATACTGGGGAATGTCGTAGCCGCTCATCTGCCAGTTGCCGGGCACGTCCAGCGCGTCCCAGTCCTCCACGCCGAAGCCCACGGCCTCGAAGCCGTCCGGGCACACGCCCTCGTCGGAATAATAAAAGTCCCAGCTGCCGTTCAGCGATTTGTAATACGGGCTGAATGCGCGCTGCGCCTTTTTCGCCTGCGCCTCGGTGGCGTAGGGAAACAGCGTGACGCGCGCCGGCTCGCGGCCGATCTGCGTGATTTCCGGGTTCTGCCAGTCACAGTTTCTGTTCATGCGAATTTTCCTCCCATAATGGTGTAATCGGATGTTCCTCCGTTATACCCTTTCAAACGCGTTCAGCGCTTCTTCCATTTTGCGAACGCCCTCGGTCGCGCCGGGCTTTCCGAGCGAGCAGGCGGCGGCCACCGCGCCGTACCACAGCGCGTCCTTCAGCGCTTCGCCGCGATACGCGCCCAGAAGCACGCCCGCGCAGAACGCGTCGCCCGCGCCCACGGTGCCCTGAATGTAGCCCTCCGGCAGCTTCGCGCTGCGTTCAAACACCGGCCGGTCGTTCTCGTCCAGCCCCCACGCGCCCTCCGGCGCGTGCACGACGATCCAGCGGGACACGCCCATGCGCCGAATCGCGCGAAGCGCCCTCCACACGTTTTCCTCGTCGATTTCCCCGCCGGGCGCGCGAAGCGCAAGCCCCGCCGTCTTCCCGCCCTCGATTTCATTCACGATGAAAAAATCGGTATATTTCAGCGCCGGAGGCACCAGCCTTTGGAACCGGTCGCCCGCCTCGCTCACCACGTCCACGCTGGTCAGCGCGCCCGCCGCCTGCACGCTGTGCAGAAGCCGCGCCATTTTCGTGCCGTATTCGCCGTCCGGCGCGTCCAGCGCGTCCAGAAGCAGGATATAGCCGATGTGAAACAGCTTCACGTCCGAAAGCGCGTCCGCATCCACGTCCGCCTCGCGGAAATCCGCGTTGGAGCCGCCGAAGGTAAGGAACGTGCGCGCGCGCCCCTGCTCCTCGGTAAGCACGTCGGTAAAGGCGCTCTGTCCTCTGCGGTGAATGCGGGAAAGGTCGATGTTCGGGAATGCGCCGAACGCGCGTAACACCTTGTCGCCGTCCGCGTCCGCGCCCGCCACGCCGAAGATGCGCACCGGGAGCGCGGGATCCAGCCGTGCCAGATCCATGCCCACATTGCACGCCGCGCCGCCCAGCGATTCCTCGACCGACAGGATGCCGGTCAGCTCGTGGCGCGCGGGAAACGTGCGCAGGAGCTTGATTTTGTCAATAATCATGTTGCCGGCCACGGCAATGGTGTTCCTCATGACGGTTTTTTCCTTCCTGTCAGGATTCCAGATCGGTATTGTCAAGGTTCAGCTGAAGCAGCCATTCCGGCGTGCCGCCGCGCGCCGTCGCGCGCTCGATATGCGTTTCATGCTCATGCAGGCAGGCGGCGTTGGCGGCGATGCGCGAAAGAATCAGCCGCACGACGCGCTCAATTTCGCTGCCCTCGCTGTAATCGGCCAGCACGGCATAATCGCAGCGATCCTGCAAAAGCATGTTGTCGCTCAAGGACGTTTCGCCCTCCGCGTGCACGGCGATGGACGTGCCGCCGCGCGCGCGGGTCATCTTCATGCAGGGCACGTCGGTCAGGCCGTCGCCCACGTAGATCATGTTGGCAAACGGCACGCGGCGCTTGTATTCGGGCGTAAACCCGTTCAGGTCGCGGTCGTTGGTGATGTTCAAAATGCCCTTGTTGATGCGAAACAGGTGCTGCGTCTTTTCCGTGTAGTTCACCGCCGTGGCCGGCCACTCGGCCAGACCGTCGTCGCCATACACGAACGAGGCCGCGAAGATGGCCTTGAACGCGCCCGCGATGCGCGAGCCCTCGATGATCTCCTTGAGTCCGGAGGAAATGATGTAATGCTCCACCTGCACGCCCATGTCCGCGCCGATGCGGTTCACGCGGTCAAACCATGTTTCCACGCCGGGAAAGAAGGCGACCTCCGCGCCCAGCCGGCTTAGCGATTCGCGGGTGAGCATGCGCGTGCCCGCGCTGCGGCGCTTCATCATCAGCATATAGGCGAGCACGCTGTCCATGTTATGCTTCAGCTGCACGTCGCGGCATTCGGCCCAGAATACGTCCGGCTCCACATTGATGCCGGGAAGGAAGCTGTATTCCTGCATGTCGCGGGGCGAAAGAGTCTTGTCGAAATCGTAAATCAACGCGGCGATCGGCATAGCAAAACTCCTTTCGTGTATGCGGACGAGGGAGCAAGCTCCCCCGCCGCCGGGCCTGACGGCCCTCCACCCCCTCGGCGAGAAGGATACGATTTCCTGCGGAAATCCTTTTGATTGGAAGCTCGAAAGGGTTGCGACCCTCTCGAGCTCACCCAAGGCGGCGGGGACGGATTCCCCTCCGCACCACCCCTTCTCAGATTCCGCTGAAATCCTGCGGATTTCCGGGCGCGGAATCTGCAAGGAAGCGATTTTTTCTCCGGGGGGGACAAGCCCCCACTCCGAAAAAATCAGCGCGTTTCCACCGCACATGTCGCTGGAAACGATTGGAAGTCGAGAGGGTTCACACCCTCTCGAGCTCTCCCGAGGGGCTGTTCTGGCGGAAACTCTGGTTTCGTGTAACGATGGCCGCCCACGCGGCTACGGGGCGGCCATACAAAATCCTTTGAATGCTTATTTTGCGGTATAGCGGGGCGCGTCGTCGGCGTAGAGGCGCGTCTGGGTCTCAACGTCGGCGATACCGGTGGCCTCGAGGCCGACGGTCTTCTGGAACAGCTGGACGGCCGTGCGGGTCTTGCCGCCGAAGTCGCCGTCGATGGTGCTGCTCATATAGCCCAGCTCGGTCAGTCGGGTCTGAAGCTCGGTTACCTCGGTGCCCTTCGAGCCCTTGGACAGGGTCGTATACGGCGCGGGCGTTTCCTGCGGCACGACGGGCTCGGGCGTGGTCTGCTCGATGACCTCCACGCGCTCGCCCTTGATCACGTTATCCAGCTGGTTATAGCTGGTCATGCCCTGCAGAAGCTCCACCTTGCGGCGCACGATCTGCCAGCGCTCCGCGGAGGCCTGCTGCTTCTCGGCCGCGGTGCTGCTCGTGTCGCTCAGCGCCAGCACGTCGTTGGTCAGGCAGTTGTTTACGTCCTCCTGAATGGCGGACAGCGCGCTGATAAAGCGCTGGTCGTTGATGTCCGGCTCTTCAGGCAGCAGGCTCTGGATGCCGTCCAGATCCGCGGTAATGGCGGCGGAGAACGTCATCATGCTGTTCATGTCGTTCACGTTATACAGCGCCAGCATCTTCTGCTGATACTCGTCGCTCACGCGGGTCTTCATCAGCGCGATGCCCTCGTCGTACAGGCTGATCGTCACGCCGGGGATGGGCGCGGTCTTGCTGCTGCCACGGATGTAGCTGATTCCGACCACCGCGCCTACGACGACGCCGACGATCAGAAGCGCCGCCACGGCGTACTTCAGATAGCCCAGCACCTTTTTGCGGCGCTCGCGCTGCTCGTGATCGAGGAAGGCCTCTTCCTCCTCCTCGGTCATGTCCTCGCCGTCTGTGAAATCGGTCACGCCCTCGTCGTCCGTCTCGTCATACTCGGCTTCGTAGGAATCCTCCGCGGAGTCCCTCGGAAGCTCGTCGTCCTCCGGGATGTCGGAGGTGTCGAACGCGTCCTCGTCCAGATCGAAGTTTCCCTCTTCCTTCCTCCGGCGCATGAAGCCGAAGGCTGAGCCCGCCGCCTTCTTTTTCCGGCTCCTTTTCGGGTTCGCAGTCTCCGACGGCGCGCGGAACTTGGCGTTATAGTCGTCGCGAAGTCCGCTCATATAGCGGCGAACGTCCTCGCTGATGCCGGCGCGCTCCTCCAGCTGAATGTCGCGGGCGCGCAGCTCGGAAAGATCGTCCTCTTCCTCCGCCTCGTCCTTTTTCGCCCTTGAGGCCTTCGCGGGCCGGCGGCGGCGCGCGCCGGATGCCCCTTCGGCCTCGGGGCGCGCCTTTGCCTCGGCTTCCGGCTCGGCCTGCGTCTGCGGCGCTTCCTCGGCCGGCTCGCCGAACGCCGCCGCTTCGTCGGACTCCGCGCCATACGAGGGCTCCTCCTCGTAGGCGGGCGCCTCGTCGCTGTTGTAAAGCGGCTCGCGCTCCGGCTCGTCGTAGGACGGCGCGCCGCCCCTCGTGGCACGATAGGTCGTGCGCGCGTCCACGTCCGCGTTTTCGCTGTCGTTCGTGCCCATATAGGTGGTTCGCGTGTGGTTCCCCGGAAGACGCACAGCCTCGCCCGGCTTCGTTCGAACCTGCGCGCCGGTGTAGGGATGGCCGTCGAAACGGCTTTCGCCCACAACCGCGCCGCAGTTCGGGCAGCTGGTTGCGTCCGGTTTCAGGGTTTTGCCACAGTTGGAGCAGAACATGGTTGTCCCTCCTCGTTCAAGATCGGCCTCGCGCGGGGCTTCAGTTCCCGCCAGACCCATTGTCCTCGCTCGCGCCCGAAGAGGACGGGGAATATTCCGTCACGGCGCTCGGCTTCATGATGCTGGGCTGATAGGTCTCCGGCGTTTTCTCGGGGATGATCCAGTGGAAATACAGGATCATCAGCAGAAACGCCAGCGCCGTCGCCGCCGCGCGGTAGGGAACGCGCAAAAAGCCGCCGCGCCATAAGCACACGACGCCTACCGGCGGCAGGATAACCGTGATCAAAAGAAGCAAAATCAACCGTTGCTTCTCCGCGCGCATATGCGCGGGCGCGGAAACCTGCTCGGAATAGGAGCGGGAGCTTCCTCCGCCGGGGCGGCTGCGCCGCTCAAAGGAGCGGCTCTCCTGACCCGTTTTCCTTGAAAAAAAGCTCATGCCGTCCTCTTCTGCTTAATCTCTTCCAGCGCGCGCGCCAGCTGATCGGGACAGCTGGTGCCGCCGCGGCACTGAATGCCCTTGAGCAGGGCAATCACCTCGTCAATGTTCCGACCCTCTGCCAGCCGCGCCACACCCTGCGTGTTACCGGTGCAGCCGCCGACAAACTCAACCTTGCGGATCACGTCTCCATCCATTTCGATTTTAATCTGGCTGGAGCAGGTCATTTTCGTATTGTATACGTACAAGAATATTCGCCTCCATATTCACGTGGGTCAATTATACTTCTATTCGTGTGTCCTGTCAAGATTTGCATGGAATCCCGGCCTGTCCGCGCCAAAAAGACGCGAAAAATCCGCATACTATTCGACTTCCGCCGTGCTTTCCAGATTGTCCGGATACGCGAACAGCTCGTTCAGCGTCACCATGCGGTAGCCGTTTTCACTCAGAACGCGCATCACGGTTTTCAGGGTCTTCGCATCCGACGCGGCGTAGGACAGAATCTGCCCGGGCGCGACGGAGGAGAAATTCGCAGGCGTCTTCTGCGCCCAGCGCGCAATGCCCATATAGCCGCGCTCGGAAAGCAGCGCGTGCAGCGCGGCGTTAGTGTCGTCCTCAAGGTCGTCGGTGCGCAGGAAGTGGGGCGCGTATTCCGCGCCGATGACCTCGCGAACGAGGTCGGTCTGCCCTTCAATTTCGCCGATAAGGCTCTCCGCGTCCAGCCCGGCCAGCTGTGCGCCGGTCATCGTGTGGTTTTCAATCTCGTGGCCGCCCAGAAACGCCGCCGCCCACAATTCCTCGTTCGCGGCGATTTCGGTGCCGGTGGGGAAGAACGTCAGGTTCGCGCCGTATTCGGCGGCGGACGCGAGGATGGATTTTATCTGGCTCTCGCTGCCGCATTCGTCAATGGTGATGGCTACGACCAGCTCCTCCGTGTTCGCCTGATAAAACACAGGCAGAAGGCCCTCCGCCGCGGGCTGCGGGCGCAGGTCGGCGACCGGCTTTTCGGTGGGCGCAGCCGACGCGGCTGTGCTTACCGCCCCCATGAACGCGGGCGTCTGGTCGATAATCTCCGGCTCCGCGTTCCTCTGCGAGCGGCTGTAGAACACAATCGCGAGCACAAGCACGATAATCAGCAGCACCATAATCGCCGTAATCAGGCGGTTGTAATCGATTTTCCGTTTTCTTTTTTGAGGCGCTTCCTCCGGCCGAATCGGCCCGAATCTTCCGCTGTCCATATGAATTCCTCCGGATACGCATAGATCAATTGTATAATAACAGTATTTATGCAAACTGTCAAGCGTTTGGCGGAGAAAGCGGCTTGCGTTTTCTCGAACATTTGCGTATAATATGCGCATGGGCTTCCAAGGTGCCGCGGCGGAGGCAGGGTCTCCGGCCGCCGGCGTGCCACGAATCAATAAATTGGAGGGAAAAATACCATGAAGCTGCAGGTTGAAGCCTTCGGCCGCGTCGGAAGCGGCTCCGCTTTCCTTTATACGCTTACCAACGCGTCGGGTGCGTATGTGAGCATTACCGATTACTCGGGCGCGGTGGTCGCCCTCGGCGTGCCGGACAGGAAGGGGCGCGTCGACGGCGTCGTCGCCGGCTTCCGGGACGTAAAGCAATATGTGAAAAACGCCGGCTATCTGGGCGCGCTGATCGGCCCGGTGGGCAACCGCATTGCCGGCGCGGCGTTTGATTTCGGCGGCGCGCACTACGCGTTCACGCCCAACGAGGGCGGCTCCACGCTTCTGCACTCCGACGGCTTCGGCTTCCATGCCGGGCTGTGGAACGCTGCCTGCGAGGTAACGGAAACCGAGGGCAGGCTGGTGCTCACGCGCGACTTCCCGGAGGAAAAGACCGGCTTCCCGGGCAGCCTGAAGGCGACGGTAACCTATACGTTCACCGACGCGAACGCGCTGTCCATTCACTATCACATCGAGTCCGACAAGCTCAGCTTCGCCAGCCCCACCAACCACACGTATTTCAACCTTGCGGGCTTCGGCATGAAGAGCCTGCCCGAGATCGGCCGCCAGAAGATTGAAATCTTCGCCGACCGCTACACGACCATCGACGAAAGAAGCATTCCCACCGGAACCGCGGACGTGACCGGCACGCCGTTTGACCTGCGCGCGCCCGTGAAGATCGCCGACGGCCTCGCGCTGGAGGCGGAAAACGAGCAGCTGAGGAACGGGCACGGCTACGACCACAACTTCATCCTTTCCGGCGAGAAGGACGAAAACGGGCTTCGTCTCGCCGCGCGCGTGACCGACGAGCGCACCGGCCGCGTGATGAAGGTATTTACCGACATGCCCGGCGTGCAGTTCTACAGCGCCAACTTCCTGAGCCGCTACAACGCCGCCGAGCGCCGGTATTATAAGAGGCGCATGGCGCTGTGTCTGGAAACCCAGTGCGCGCCGGATTCCGTGCATCACGCGGGCGAAAGCGGCTTCGACGTGCTGACCATCGAGCCGGGCAGGCCGCTCGATTCCACGACGATTTATCAGTTCGAAACCCTCTGACCATAAGAAAAGCCTACGAAGGGAGCCGCGTAAATGGGACGGATGATCGGTAAAACGGTGGTTCTGCGGGAATACCGGCGCGAGGATCTGTCGTCCATCCGCTCGTGGATCAACGACGGAGAAACCACGCGCTATCTGGGCGGCTCCTTCCGCAGACCGCAGACATGGGAGCAGACGGAGACCATGCTGGAGCGCCGTCTGGACGGCGACGTGGGCGGCGAGGGCTTTGTAATCGCCGACCGCGAGAGCATGGCCTATCTTGGGCAGTGCGACCTGATGATGATCGACAGCGTGGCGCGCAAGGCGGAAATCGCCGTGGTGCTCATGCCGGAGGCGCGCGGGCGCGGCGCGGCGTTCGAGGGGCTTTCGCTCCTGCTTGCCTACGCGTTTGACACGCTGAACCTGAACCGCGTGTGGCTTCGCTGCGCCGCGGAAAATGAGCGGGCGCTGGCGCTCTATGAGCGGCTGGGCTTTCGGCGGGAGGGCGTGCTGCGCGAGGATCTGTTCATCGACGGGCGCGCGCAGGACGCGATTGTAATGGGACTTCTGCGAAGCGAGTTTACCGGAGGAGGACTATGAGCGCGGAACGAATGGATACGCGCCCGCTGGCGGCGCGCATGCGGCCGGAGACGCTGGACGAGTTTGTCGGACAGCCGCAGCTGCTCGCGCCCGGGCGACCGCTTCGGCGCATGATCGAGGCCGATGCGGTGCCCTCCATGATCTTCTGGGGGCCACCGGGCGTGGGAAAGACGACGCTGGCAAACATCATTGCGCACCGCACGAACGCGAATTTTGTGAATTTCTCCGCCGTGACCGGCAGCGTGAAGGACATTCGCGCCGTGATGCTGGAGGCCGAGGCGGGCAGCCTGCTTCACAGCCGCACGATCGTGTTTGTGGACGAGATTCACCGCTTCAACAAGGCGCAGCAGGACGCGTTTCTGCCGTTTGTGGAGAAGGGCGCGATCACGCTGATCGGCGCGACGACGGAGAACCCGTCCTTCGAGGTCAACGGCGCGCTGCTTTCGCGCATGCGCGTGTTCGTATTGAAGGCGCTGGACGAAGCCGACATTCGCGCGCTGCTCATCCGCGCGCTGACCGACGAGCGCGGCTTCGGCGGGCAGGGCGTGGAAATGGAGGATGGCACGCTGGACGCCATCGCCGCCTTCGCAAACGGTGACGCGCGCAGCGCGCTTTCCACGCTGGAAATGGCCGTGCTGAACGGCGTGCTGACGAAGACCGGCGTGCGCGTGACGCGCGAGACGCTGGAGGGCTGCCTGTCGCGCAAATCGCTTCTTTATGATAAGAAGGGCGAGGAGCACTACAACCTCATTTCGGCGCTGCATAAGTCCATGCGCAATTCCGACCCGGACGCGGCCGTATACTGGCTGGCGCGGATGCTGGAGGGCGGCGAGGATCCCCTGTATATCGCGCGCCGTCTGGTGCGCTTCGCCAGCGAGGATGTGGGGCTTGCCGACCCGCGGGCGCTGGAAATGGCGGTGGCGGCGTATCAGGCCTGTCACTTTCTGGGCATGCCCGAGTGCAGCGTGCACCTGACGCAGCTTGCCGTGTATCTGTCCGCCGCGCCCAAGTCCAATTCGCTGTACGTCGCCTACGAAGCCGCGGCGAAGGACGCGCGCGAAGCGCTGGCCGAGCCGGTACCCATGCAGCTGCGAAACGCCATCACGCCGCTTATGAAGGATTTGGGCTACAGCAAGGGCTACGTATACGCCCACGACGCCGAGGAAAAGCTCTCTGCCATGACCTGCCTGCCCAATTCCCTTGAGGGCAAAATCTACTACCATCCGACTGAGGAGGGTTTGGAGGGACGCGTAAAGGCGCGCGTCGAGGAAATCCGCCGCTGGAAGCAGACGCACCGGAAATAGCCGGGCGCGAATCGCTTCCGGCGGTTTTTCTCTTTCAGCGCCTTTCCCTTGGCGCGGGTTCCGGTTGACAGTTCTTTCCTGTTCCGCTATAATTAACACATCCGAAATCAACGAAAAGGAGAGATTTTCTATGAGACTTGGCATCAGCTCCTACTGTCTGGATCGCGAAATCGAGAACGGAATCCTCACGCTGGACGAGGCCATCGACTGGGCGGCGAAATACGGCGCGGAGTGCATGGAGCTCGTTCCCTTCGCCTTCCGCTTTGACGACGAGGTGACCGGCAAAATCGACCTTGCGAAGATCGCCGCCGTGAAGAAGCGCGCGAAGGACGCGGGACTGGCGCTGGTGAACTATTCCGTGCTCGCCGACTTCTGCAGGGAGGGCGAGGAGCTGGAGAAGGAAATCGCGCGCGTATGCCATCATGTGGACATTGCCGCCGAGCTGGGCGTTCCGCGCATGCGGCACGACGTGACCGCCTTCCGCCGTCCGCTGAACCAGAACACGCTGAAGGACTTTGACCGCTGGCTGCCCGTGCTGGCCGAGAGCGCGAAGCGCGTGACCGAGCACGCGAGGAAGCTGGGCGTGATGACGCTGATTGAGAACCACGGCTTCTTTGCCAACGGCTGCGACCGCGTGGAGCGCATCCTGAACGCCGTGAACGACGACAACTACGGCCTTCTGCTGGACACCGGCAACATCATCTGCGTGGACGAAGACCCGTCCGCCGCCGCTTTGGCGCTGGCGCCGCGGACGCGCATGATTCATCTGAAGGACTTCTACATCCGCAAGCGCGATCCCGGCGACACCACGCAGTTCGACTGCGGCGGGCACTGGTTCCGCTCCAAGGCGGGCAAGTATCTGCGCGGCGCGATTCTCGCACAGGGCGATCTGGACATTTACGAAATTCTCGCCACCATCAAACACTCCGGCTACGACGGCGACATTGCCATCGAGTTCGAGGGGCTTGAGGACGGGCGGTACGCGACGGGCGTAGGACTTAGCAACGCGCGGCGGATATGGGAAGAGGCTTGACGCATGCGGACGGGGGAGCAAGCTCCCGATTCCTGCGCGTGCTGCGTTCTTTCTCGATTCGATTTTGATGAAGGAGGCATTCCGCATGACGAAACCCATCGTTCTGGCCTATGTGGTCAACCGCGCGCTGATCAGCGTTACTCCGGACGACGCGAAGAGGCTTACGCACGTGAACATCGCTTTCGGACTGGTTGGGAAGGACGGGCTTCTGGATTCTCATCAGCTCACGAACATCGACTACATACGCACGCTTCGCGCGTTCAATCCCTCGCTCAAGGTGGTTCTGAGCGTGGGCGGATGGGGCGCGGGCGGGTTTTCGACCATGGCGCTCACGGAGAAAGGGCGGCGCGCGTTTGCGGAGTCGTGCCGGGCGTATGTAGAGAAGACGGGGCTTGACGGAATCGACATTGACTGGGAATATCCCTGCGACAATTCCGCGGGCATTGACTGCGACCCGCGCGACAGGGAGAATTTTACGCTTCTGCTTCAGGCTTTGCGCGACGCGCTGGGGGCAGAGCGCATCGTATCCATCGCGGCGGGCGCGGGGAAGTATTTCATCGAGGGCACGGAAATGCCGCGGGTGGCGGAAATCTGCGATTACGTGCAGCTGATGACCTACGACATGCGCAGTGGGTTCTGCTCGCAGGCCGGGCATCACGCGTCGCTGTATCCCACGAAGGGCGACGGCACCGCGCGCAATACGCGCGATGTGGTGGAGATGTTCCGCGAGGGCGGCGTGCCGTATGAGAAAATCGTAATCGGCGCGGCGTTCTATGCCCGCCGCTGGGACGGCGTGCCGAACGTGAACCGCGGCATGCTGCAGGAGGCGCAGACGAAGGGGCAGGGCGGCCCGGACTATTCCGAGCTTGTGGAGGGCTTCATAAACAAAAACGGCTTCACGCGCTGCTGGGACGAGGACGCCCGCGCGCCCTACCTGTTCAATGGGAGCACGTTCATCAGCTATGAGGATCCCGACTCGCTGCGCGCGAAGTGCGAATACCTGAAGGCGAAGGGGCTGCTCGGCATCATGTACTGGGAGCACGGCTGCGATTCGACGCACACGCTGCTCAAGTCCATTGCCGACGCGCTTGAAAGATAACGCGGCGTTCGATTTTCATAATCGAACATACGTGCTATAATAATTCACAGAAATGAGCTTCGGAGGAATGAACATGGCTGCAGAAAAAAAGGCCGACAAGAGCGCGGCTCAGCAGAGAACCGGCGACGACCGCAAGCGCGCGCTTGAGGTTGCGCTTTCCAAAATTGAAAAGGATTTCGGCAAGGGCTCGGTGATGAAGCTGGGCGACGCCGCGGAGAAAATGAACGTGGAGGTCATCTCCACCGGCTGTCTGCAGCTGGATATGGCGCTGGGCGTGGGCGGACTGCCGCGCGGCCGCATCATCGAAATCTACGGCCCGGAATCCTCCGGTAAAACCACCGTAGCGCTGCACGTGGTGGCCGAGGCGCAGAAGGCCGGCGGCACCGCCGCGTTTATCGACGCGGAGCACGCGCTCGACCCGGTATACGCCAAGGCGCTGGGCGTGGACATCGACGAATTGTACGTCGCCCAGCCGGACAACGGTGAGCAGGCGCTGGACATCTGCGAGGCGCTGGTTCGCTCCGGCGCGATCGACGTGGTGGTCATCGACTCCGTGGCCGCGCTGGTTCCCAAGCAGGAAATCGAGGGCGACATGGGCGACAGCCACGTGGGTCTGCAGGCGCGCCTGATGAGTCAGGCGCTGCGCAAGCTGGCGGGCGTCATCTCCAAGACCAACGCGCTGGCCATCTTCATCAACCAGCTGCGCGAAAAGGTCGGCGTGATGTACGGCAATCCCGAGGTCACCACCGGCGGCAAGGCGCTGAAGTTCTACGCCTCCGTGCGCATGGATATTCGCAAGTCCGAGCCGATTAAGGACGGCAGCAACGTCATCGGCAACCGCACCAAGATTAAAATCGTAAAAAACAAGGTCGCGCCGCCGTTCAGAAGCTGCACCGTGGACATGATCTTCGGCGAGGGCATCTCGCAGGCCTCCAGCCTTCTGGAGCTGGCCGTGGAGCGCGAGATCATCAAAAAGGCCGGCGCGTGGTATTCCTATAACGGCAACCGCATCGGTCAGGGCCGCGAGAACACCGTGAAGTACCTGAAGGAGAACCCGGAGTTCTACGCCGAGATCGACAAGCGCATCCGCGACGAGTTCGCGGGCGGCATGATCGAGGTGCCGATGGACACCAGCATCGAAAACGAAGAGGATGACGAGGACGAGGACGATACCGAGGAGTAAGCGCCCGTCCGAAAGGGTGAATCCACCATGAACAAGCCCGATTACGCCCGCGAGAACACCGTGGCGGCCGAAAGGCAGCTGCGCGGCGGCGCATACTTCCCCGGCCGGGCCGACGCGTGTCCGCGCATCCTGTTCGTGGGCAACTCCATCACCCTGCACGGCCGAAAGCCCGAAATCGGCTGGAACGCCGAGTGGGGCATGGCCGCCTCCGCGAAGGAAAACGACTATGTTCACCGCACGATGGTGGGCGTTCTCAAGGCCTACCCGAACGCGGATTTCGCCATCGCCCAGCAGGCGACGTGGGAGCGCAGCTTCTGGACGGGCGACGCGGCGCTGCTTCCCACCGCCGGGGCGCGCGGCTGGAGGCCGCACGTGGTCATCCTCCGTCTGGGCGAAAACACGCCGGTTGAGCTTCTCAAAAACGGCGACTACGCCGAGGCGCTCGTCTCCCTCGCCCGCTTCTGCGGCGGCGACACGGCCGAATACCTCGTTACCGATGAATTCTGGCCGAACGAGGTCAAGGACGACGCGCTCCGCCGCGCCGCCGAAACGCTGAACGCCGCGTTCGTGCACATCAGCGATCTGGGCGAAAGGGCGGAAATGAAGGCCTACGGCCTGTTCGAGCATTCCGGCGTAGCCGCTCACCCCGGCGACCGCGGCATGCAGGCCATCGCCGATCGCATTTTGGAAAAGCTGCCCGCCGTCATCGACCGCGCGCTCGCAAAGTAAGCATCCTATGCCAACGGCCTGCCCGGTTTCTCGCGGCAGGCCGTTTTGCTGTTCCCGAGCGCCTGAATGACATGCCGCATACGCGGTCTCAAACCGCGCTCTTGCTGCAATTCCTCCATGGCAGGGCAAGCAGCGGTAAGAGGCCGCAGACATGTTATAAATCCTCCAAGGTGCGCTCCGCCGCAGCCTCGTTTTGTGTACGTGAAAACGAAACAACGGCCATGCCAAAGGACTCCGAGCCGCAAAGCCCGGAGTCCTTTGGCTCCTCTGTGCGATATTGATTTCTGTGATGCGCGTGAGCCGGCGTTTTCTTACAGGTTTTCGTTCAGGAATTTCAGCACGCGGGCGTGCAGCGCGCGGCTCCATGTGTTGCCCTCGTGGACGGCGTTCGTCACGCGGATGAGGGTGGATTTCTGGCCGAGGGCGAGCAGGGCTTCGTGCATTTCCTCGGACTGGGAGAATTCCACCACCGGGTCGGCGTCGCCGTGCACCAGCAGCATGGGCGGATAGGCGGTATCGGGCTTCAGGTGCGAAACGGGGCTCATCTCCACGGCGACCTCCATGGGGTCACGGGAGCCGGCGAGCGCGCCCAGCAGGGATTCGTTGCTTCGGCTTTCATGCACCAGCCCCGCCATCTTGGGCAGGTTCGCGGGGCCGAAGAAGTCGATAATCAGCTGCGCGCCGTCGTCCACGCCCTTATATTCCTCCGTCTCATAGCGCGCGTCGTTCGCGGTCACGCCCACGAGCAGCGCGGTGTTGCCGCCGGAGGACGTGCCCCACACGCACACGCGCGCGGGATCGATGGACAGCTCGTCCGCGTGCGCGCGCAGGTAGCGGATGGCGGTCTTCACGTCCTGAAGATACGCCGGGAACGGGAAGCCGTCCAGCGCGCTGCGGTGCGCGACGCTCGCCACAACATAGCCCGCCTGCGCGTACATCGACAGCTGCGGAAGCTCGAACCACGGGTTCGGGTGCTTCCAGCCGCTGCCCTGCACGAACACGATCAGCGGCCGGCGAACCGGCTTCGCGTCCGGTGCCTGCCACGGCGTAATCAGATATAGCAGGCAGTCGCCGTGCGCCTCGGAATAGCGCACGGGCGGCTGCATCTGCGCAAGCCCCTCCAGCGCGGGGTTGTCGGGAAACACTTCATACGGTATGCCTTTCATGACGCCGCCTCCTGTTCTTCATTCAATGGGAAAATCAAAATACGTGTCCGGGTACGGCTCGTTTTTCAGCCGGTAGTGCCACCATTCGTTTTCGTAGGGCGCGAAGCCGCATTGCGTCATGATGCCCTTCAGCCGCGCGCGGTTTTCGCGAATCTCCTCCGGCTGCTTCGCGGAGTGGTGGCTGACCTCATCCATCAGGTCGAAGATGCCGCCCATGCCGATGGGGTTGTGCGTGCGCGCGTCGGCCAGCGTCAGATCCACGGCGCTGCCGCGGCTGTGCGACGACTCCGTGGCCACATAGCCCAGCGGCACGATGTCGGTTTTCTGAATGTTGGGATAGTGCGCGGCCTTCGTGCGGAAGTCTTCCGGCTCGCCCGCCCACCTGAGAAAGCGCCGCACGGCGCGCGCGGGGCGGTACGCGTCCCACACGAGCAGCGTGTAGCCCTGCGCCTTGGCCAGCTCCAGCGCCTTCTGAAGCGCCTTTGCCAGCTCCCGCGTGCCCACCACGCGGTTGGCGAAATAGCCGTCCACCGGCGCGCCGGTGAAGTTGTCGCTCGCCGCGTATTTCGCGTCCCACAGAAGCCCCGGCACGGCCTCGTCCAGATAAACAAAATCGGTATGCATCGGTATCTTCCTCCCTGTTCGTGAGGACAACGCCGCACAAATGAGGTGGTCGGCCGGCGAATGGATTTTTCGTCAGATGCAAATGCAAATTTCGAAGGTTTACTGGAGGTAAATCGAGAAATTTGCATGCCGCAGATGGCGGAAAAAACATCGCCTGACGTGCCGCCGAATTGTGCGGTGGTGCCTCAGTTCTTCTCTTCTCCGTCCGCCGCCAGAAACGCCGCCCGCAGCTTTTCCAGCGCCTTTTTCTCAATGCGGGATACGTAGCTTCGGGAAATGCCCAGCCGCCCGGCCACCTCGTGCTGCGCGTGCGGCTCGCCGTCCGTCAGGCCGTAGCGCAGGCAGATCACCTTCTGCTCCCGCTCCGTCAAAACCTTGGGAATCAGCCGCCGCGCCCGCGCGCCCTCGATGCGCGTTTCCACGCGGTCGGCCACCTCGCCCGGCTCGGTGCCCAGCAGATCGAGGATGTGAATGTGGTTGCCCTCCCTGTCCGAGCCGACGGGATCGTTCAGCGAAACGTTCATGCGCAGCTTGCGCCCCGCGCGCAGCTGCATCAGAATTTCGTTTTCAATGCAGCGGGACGCGTAGGTCGTCAGCCGCCCCGCCTCCGGCCGAAACGTGGAAACCGCCTTCATCAGCCCGATCGTGCCCACGGACACCAGATCGTCCGAATCCACGCCGCTGCCCGCGTACTTCTTGGCAATGTGCGCCACCAGCCGCAGGTTGTGTTCCACCAGAAGACGCTTCGCCTCGGGGTCGCCCTCGGCGGCGCGCGCCACCTGCACCGCTTCTTCCTCCGCCGTCAGCGGACGCGGAAACGAGCTGCGCGCCCCCACGTGCCCGAACAGCAGACACACGCCGTCCAGAAGCCACAGAATCGCGTCCGGAAAGATCATCCTACCTCCTCCTTTTCGAGGAAGCCTATGAAAATTCCTGCCGAATCCTGCCTGTCCGTCGCCATAAATCGCGTAAAAATGCAAAAACCGCCTGTTTTTCAGGCGGCATAGGGTTTATTCCTTCCTGTCCGCGAAGCCGAACAGCCCGTTTTTCCGAAGCAGCAGAAGCAGCGGAAGCCCCAGCGCGAAGCAGGCAATGGCCTCGCCCGCGCCCACGGAGAGCATCGTCAGGGGAAGAAGCGCGAGCGTGGGATTGTCCACATAGGCAAAATGGACGATCGCGCCGGTGATCACGGCGTTCAGAAGTGTCGGCCACACGGCTGCCACCCAGAGGGGCTTGTGATATTTGCGGGTGAGCAGCGCGGCGGCAAGCGTCGTCAGCGAGCCGAACAGCCAGTCGAACCACGGCGCGCCGGTCAGGATGCCCGCCAGCATGCAGCCAACCGACACGCCGGGAATGGCGGCGGGAAGCAGCACGGGCAGAAGCGTGAGCGCCTCGGAAATTCGCACCTGAACGCTTCCGAAGGAAAACGGCCACAGGACAGTGATCACGCAATAGATGGCCGCGACCAGCGCGGCGCGGGTGAGCTCGCGGACGCTGACGGAATCCCTCATGTTCATAAGAAAAGAGCCTCCTTTATACTTGTCAGCCCTTTTGCTTCGCAAAAACAAAAACCGGGCCGGCGCATAGACGCCGGCCCTTGCTTTTTACCTGGTTTTGTTTAAGGACAGGAGGGCCTCGAACTGTCCGTTATGCAATTTGATTGCTTCCCTTAGAAATCGGCGCTGCGGGGCGTGCGCGGGAAGGGCAGCACGTCGCGGATGTTGGCAATGCCGGTCAGGTACATGATCATGCGCTCAAAGCCCATGCCGAAGCCGGAATGCTTCACGGAGCCGTACTTGCGCAGCTCAAGATACCACCAGTAGTCCTCGGGCTTCATGCCCAGCTCCTCGATGCGCTTCGTCAGCACGTCCAGCCGCTCTTCTCTCTGGCTGCCGCCGCACAGCTCGCCGATGCCGGGAACCAGCAGGTCGGCCGCCGCCACGGTCTTGCCGTCGTCGTTCATGCGCATGTAGAACGCCTTGATCTCCTTCGGATAGTCGGTCACGAAAACCGGCCGGCCGAAGTGCTTCTCGGTGAGGTAGCGCTCGTGCTCGGTCTGCAAATCGCAGCCCCAGTAGGGCTCGTACTCGAACTTCGCGCCGCTGTTTTTGAGAATCTCCACAGCGTCGGTGTAGCTGACGCGGGCGAACTCGGCGTCGCGCACGGCGGTCAGGCGCTCGATCAGACCCTTGTCCACGAAGCTGTTCAGGAACGCCATCTCCTCCGGCGCTTCCTCGAGCACGGAAGAGATGATGTACTTGATCATGTCCTCCTCCAGCTCAAGGTCGTCCTCCAGCTCGGCGAAGGCGATTTCCGGCTCGATCATCCAGAACTCGGCGGCGTGGCGCGCGGTATAGCTGTTCTCGGCGCGGAACGTGGGGCCGAAGGTATAGACATTTCGGAACGCCAAGGCGAAGATTTCCGCGTTCAGCTGGCCGGACACGGTCAGGGATACCTTCTTGGCGAAGAAATCCTTGTCGTAATCCACCCTGCCGTCCTCGGTCTTTGGCAGGTTATCAAGGTCGAGCGTCGTCACCTGAAACATCTCGCCCGCGCCCTCGCAGTCGCTGCCGGTGATCAGCGGCGTGTGCACATATACGAATCCGCGGTCGTGGAAGAAGCGGTGAATCGCCTGCGCGGCAATGGAGCGAATGCGGAACGCGCACTGGAACAGGTTCGCGCGCGGGCGCAGATGCTGAATCGTGCGCAGATACTCAAGCGTGTGCTTTTTCTTCTGCAGCGGATAGTCAACGGGGCTGTCGCCAAGAATTTCGATGGCCTCGGCCTTCATCTCAAACGGCTGCTTCATCCCGGGCGTGGGCTCGATGCGGCCAATCGCCTCAATGGACGCGCCAACCGTCACGCGCTTCATGATTTCCGCGTAATTGTTAACGGCATTCTCCTCCACGACGATCTGGAGATTCTTAAAGAAGCTCCCGTCGTTCAGCTCGATAAACGCAAAAGCCTTGCTTTCGCGGGAGGTGCGAACCCATCCGCGCACGCGCACGGAGGGCAGCACCGTGGAGGGAACATCGCGGTATAATTCGCGCACGATGACGTCCTTCATGGCAATACCCCTTTCTGAATAATCTCTTTCCCCCGGCTCAAGCCGGGGATTTATCCATTATAGAACCAATCGGCGGAAATGTAAAGTTAATTCCCGGCACGAAGGGCACAACATTTCGCATTTTTCTGCCTTTGGGCGGCGGAAGAAAAGGAGCCGCGAAGGAACATCCATCGTTCCTCGGCAGCTCCGTCCGGATTCAAGCTTGATTGATGAACGGCATCAGCATATGACCGCGTCTGCGGCGGTGAAGCCTTCGAGGGAGTTTTCGCGAACCTGAATGCATACG
>CAVERI010000032.1:0-27491 GCA_963618055.1 bacterium
CCGGACAGGGTGACGTCCGGCGCGGGAGGGTTTAGCGGGTTTCTTCTTCCAATGGCTTGCGGATGATGATTTCGCCGTCCTTCAGTTCCATGCGGACGCGGTTTCCGGCGACGCCGAGCTTTTTGAGCATATCGGCGGGAAGCTGGAGGCGGCCGGCCTTATCGAGCACGGCGTATTCGTCCTGCACCTCCTCGACCTCGGTGAGGGCGGAGATGTCGCTCAGGCGGTCGAGGTAGCTTTCCTTCATGATGCGCTCGCTGGCGATTTTGCCGTCGCGGATGGCGACGACGCGGCTGACCTTTTTGGCCAGCAGCTGGTCGTGGGTGACGATGACGATGGTCAGGCCGGACTCGCGGTTGATGGCGCGCAGCATGTCGAGGATGGCCTCGCTGGTTTTGTGGTCGACGGAGCCGGTCGGTTCGTCCGCCAGCAGAAGGCGCGGGCGGTTGGCCAGCGCAATGGCAATGGCCACGCGCTGCTGCTCGCCGCCGGACAGCGAGGACAGGCGGCTGTTTTTGCGGTGGCTCAGGTTCACCATTTCCAGAAGCTCTAAGGCGCGCTGGCGGCGCTTGTGTTCGCCGCCGAACAGCATGGGCATCATCACGTTCTGCGTCGCCGTGAGGTAGGGAAGCAGGTTGCGGGCGTTGTTCTGCCACACGAAGCCCACCGTGCGCAGCTTGTATTCCACCAGCTCGCGCTCGTTGAGCTTGAATAAATCCTTGCCGTCCACAAGCAGCCGCCCGGCGGAGGGGCGGTCGAGCCCGCCGAGCATGTTCAGGAACGTGCTTTTGCCGGAGCCGGAATTGCCGATGATCGCCATCATCTCGCCGTAGTCCACGGTCAGGTCGAGCCCCTGCAGCGCCAGCACCTCGACGTCGGGCGTTTTGTAGATTTTCACTAAGCTGTCGCACTCGATGATGTGCGCCGGGCGGGCGTCAGGCGTGGTCTGCATGGGCAATCTCACCGTCCTCGATTTCGTATACGCGGTCGCCGATTTCCATCAGCCCCGTGTCGTGCGTGGTCATGACGATCGTCACGCCCTCGGCTTCGATCAGATCCTTGAAAATCTTCACCACGCGCAGGCTGGTGTTCGTGTCCAGCTCACCCGTGGGCTCGTCGGCGAAGAGCACGCTGGGGCGGTGCGCAATGGCGCGGGCAATGGCCACGCGCTGCTGCTCGCCGCCGGACAGCTCCTGCGGCATGTGGTTGGCGCGCTTGTCCAGCCCCACCAGCCGCAGGCATTCCATGGCGCGGGTGGTCAGATTTCCGCGAACGCGCGCAAGGCGAAGCGCGAACTCCACGTTCTCCCGCGCGTTCATCATCGGAATCAGCGCCACGGACTGGAACACGAAGCCGATCTTCTTTCGGCGCAGCCGCGTGCGTTCGTCCTCGGACATGCGCGCCGCGTCCTGCCCGTCAAACAGCACCTCGCCCGCGGTCGGCCGGTCAAGCGCGCTTAAAATGTTCAGAAGCGTCGTCTTGCCGGAGCCGCTTCGGCCCTTCAGAATGGTGAGCGCCCCGGCGGGAATGTCCGCGTCGATGCCCTTGAGCGCCCAGAATTTGCCCCCGCTCACCGGGAAGGCGCGCGTGACGCCCCGCGCGCGAATCATTAGCTTCGAATCCGTCATGTGCGTATCCCTCCCGTCAGTCCTCGCCCAGCTTCAGCGCCTGCGCGATCTTCATGCGGCGAATGATCGTGAACAGAATCGCCATGCACAGGATGAGCATCACGGCCACGATCATCAGAAGCCGCGCGGTGTCGGCGGCGTTCACGGCGGTGCGCAGCGGCAGATAGCTGTCGCTGGAGGCGTAGGCAATCTGAATCAGCGGCATGTACAGCTTCGCCGCCAGATGCCCGACCGCCGCGCCCACGCCGATGGACAGCACCGAAATGCACAGCTGCTCGTTTAAAAGCATCGTCAGAATCTCGCGCATGCGCATGCCCATGGCGCGGTAGATGCCGAATTGCAGCGTGCGCTGTCGGATGGACAGAATCCAGTACATCAGAAAGCCGATGAAGCACAGCGCCAGCGCCACGATGAAGCCCACGGTCAGAACGCCGTTCAGGCTCTTGATCATCGGGTCGTTTTTCATCTCCACGATCTTCGCGTCCACGTCCTCAAACACGGCGTAGCGCGTGCCGGAGGTTTCCGCGTAGTCGTAGAGGAACTGCGCGCCGTCCTTCGCGCGCACCCACACGGAATACGGCCGCACGCCCATCACGTCCTGCACCTGCGAAAGGTTGGCCACGATCAGGTGGTTCTCCGTCTCGCGGTACACGCCGTCGGAGCTCTTCTCGTGCGTGAACGGCGCGTAGCCCGGCCAGTAGTCCACAAAGCCGTAGATGATGCCGCGGGTGGACTCGCTGCTCGTGTTCCAGTAGCTGATCACGTCGCCGATCTTCAGGCCGTATTCGTCCCGAAAATTTGTGGACACCAGCACCGCGCGCGCGTTCTGCGCCATGGCGTTCAGGTATTCGTTGATGTGATGCGGAAGGAGCGAATCGTCAAACCACACCGTGCGCCCGAAGGCGTCCGTGTCAATGGCCATCAGAAGCGCCTTTTTCAGCGTGCCGCCCGGCACAGAGCAGGAGACACTCGCGTCCGTATACACCTTGCACACGCTCTCGGCGCCCTCCATCGTCTGGTACACGCCGTAGTCCGGCTCGTAATAGATGAGGTCGAGCGAGGGGTTCTCCGCCACCTGATCGGCGTTCGATTCCCATTTTTCGCGCAGAACCACATCCGCGCCGGTGACGTAGCGGGTGTTTTCCTCGGCACTGTCGTTAATCGTGCGCGCCGTCTGGGCGTTGAACACGCCCAGCGCGATCGTCATCACAAGAAAGATCATGATGAAATCCTGATTCGCGCGCTGTCGCAAGACCTTCAAAAACGACGCGTACAGCGCCGGTGACCACAGCCGCCGGAACACGCGGAACACCGTGGAAACAAACAGCGGAATCAGCCGGATGGCCACCAGCCCCGCGCCGATGATGAACAGCGACGAGCAAAGGAACAAAAGCGGGTCGGGCACCTCGCCCGCCAGAATGCGCTCCGCCAGCTGCGCCTTCTGCCCGTTAAACGAATACAGCCCGTACAGCGCCGTGCCCAGCGCGATTACGTCCAGAAACGCCTTCTGCCAGAACGGCCGCGCGCGGCGCGCCTTCTTCTGCTTCTGCGCCACGATGGTGACCTTCGCGTACCGGCGCACCGGCAGAACCATCGCCAGAATGGACAGGAACCCCGCCGCCAGCGCGTACAGCACCGCCTCGCGGCCGACGCGAACCGGCAGCGCGCGGCGCGACACGAATTCTAAGAACGCGTTCGCCGAGCCCAGCACCTGCGTAATCAGCGCGCCCAGCGGCACGCCTGCCGCCGCGCCCGCCAAAGCCAGCAGACAGCTTTGCAAAAGATACATCGAAAGAATCTGCCCGCCGCTCACGCCGCGGCTCTTGAGCACGGAAATTTCGGCCTCCTCCGTTTCCAGAATCTGCCGGGAGACCATGAACACGAACGCCGCCAGCAGAATGTAAATCGGCGCCTGAAGCACCCACAGCGTCACGCGCACCCTGCGCGCCTGCGAAATGTGGCTTTTGAGGATGTCCGAAAACGCCACCGTGACCGTTAAATACTGCTGGTTCTTGCTCATGTCCTGATAGCGAAGCGCGGTGTCGTACAGCGCCTGCGCGCTTCGGGCGCTCATGCCTTCGGTGTCCAGCAGCTCGTACCAGCAGCCGCTCAGCGCCACCGGCAGATCCTCGCGCACGAAGAGCTTCTCAAACAATCCGAAATCCAGCAGGCACTCGCTCTTATAAGAGGAGGGCGAGCGCACCCAGTAGGGGTCCTCCACGTCCGCCACGTCGTATACGCCGACGACCTCGATGGTAATCGGCTGCCCGTCCGCGTCCGTGAGCTTGGGAAACTCGCGCCTTTCGCCCATCAGCAGGTTCAATTCCACCAGCGCGCGCTGGCTCACGATGACCTCCACCGTGCCGTCCGCCCGGCGCTCGCTTTCAAACATGCGCCCCGCCACGATGCGCGCGTGCGCGCCCACGTCCTCCAGCGCGCCCAGCCCGATGGAATAGACCTTCGCGTCGTCGCGCTCGATGAGCGGCTGATTCTGGATGGGCGACAGGAAATACCTTCGCACCTCCAAAAGCGCGGGCACGCCGAATTCCGCCGGAACGCCGCGCGCGAGGGCCTCGTTTTCCTTCAAAAGCCCGTTTTTCTTCACCGACCCGTTGAAAAACACCGAAACCAGCCCGGGGTAGGTGTTTTTCTTCGTGAGATACGCGTCCATGTCGTCGGTCAGCATGCGCTGCATCACCGCGTCCGCGTACAGCGGATTGGAGGCGGCGATGCCGGTCAGCAGGATGTTTCCGATCAGCAGCGCGATGAACAGCCACTTTTTGCTGATCATCTTGCGAAGAATATACCGCAGCAAGGCCTGTTCCCTCCCCCGTCAGTCCGCAATCAGCTTGTCGCCCGGCGCCGCGCCGTCCAGCAGCCACGCGCCGGTCTGCGCCGTGCCCCCGGCGTAGTTTACATACCGCTTGGAAACCATGCCGTCCTCAGCCAGCCTGTACACATAGTACCGCCCGCCGTACAGCGTGAGCGCCGCGCGATTCACGACCATCACGTTTTCAAGGTGAATGGGCACGTATTCGGCGCTCGGCCGGGTGAGCGATTTCAGCTCCTTCACCGCCTCCTCGTCGTATTCCGTCACGCGCACCAGCACCAGACTGCCCACGGGATTGTCGGGAATTACGTTTCGGCAGGCCACCACGCGCCCCACGCCCGTCACGCGCCCGTTGTTCGGCCCCACGGAAATGGTCACGCGCATGCCCAGCCGCATCTGCCCCTGCTCGTCCTTCACGGAGAACAGCACCTCGCCGGGGTCGTAAACCGTCATCAGCCACGTGCCGTCGTATACCGCCTCGTTGTCGCGCAGGTATTGCATGTCGTCCACAATGCCGTCAATCGGCGAAAGAATCTGCTGATTTTCATACGTCGCCAGCAATTCCGCCAGCGATTTTTCGCGGGACGCTAAATCGCGCGCGCTTTGAAAATCGTATTTTTCCAGCTCCAGCTCCGCGCGCGTCACGCGAAGGGAAAGAATTTCGGCCTCGTCCGCGCCCTGCGCGTCCCGAAGAGCCTTTCGCAGGGAGGTCAGCGCCTCTTCCAGCTGCGAAAGCTGCTCCTCCCGCGCCTCCTTCGCACGGCGAATCTGCAATTCCTTTTCCGCGATGGCCACCTCGTCCGTCTCCACGGTGAACACGGCCAGCACGTCACCCTTCTTCACCTCGCTGCCGCGCCGCACGCGATATTCCACAAACCGCGCCTTCGCGCCCTCGTAGCTCACGTTCACGCGCGAGGGATAATAGGCCGCGGCGCTTGACGTGACCTTTTTCTCGTAGGTTCCCTCCTCCACGGCCGCGGTTTTGTAGTTCACGGTGTTGCCGGTGATTTTATCCGGCGAAATCAGCGTGTCCTCCGCCCGCGCGCCCGCCAGAAGCAGCATCAGGAAAAGCGCGAAAAACGCCCTACTTGTCCGTGACATAAATGCGCTCCCCCTCCTCTAAGCCCTCCAGCACCTGCGCGTCGATCGCGCCGACGGGCACGCGCAGCTTCACGTCGCGCCGCACGCGCTCGCCGTTTTCGCCCACCACGTATACATACTTGCCCGCCGCGTCGGCCAGCACGGCGTTGGCGGGAATCAGAAGCGCGTCCGCCTGATACGAATTCACGAAGATCAGCGCCGCGTAGTCGCCCGCGTGTACCTCGTTCCGCCAGTCCGCGGGGCCCGTGATTTCAAACTCGGAATACACCTTTTTGCCCGCCAGCACGCGCGAAACATAGTCCGCGTTTGCGATGGGTATGGCCTCCACCTCGTACCGCCCGCCGCCGATCAGCGCATACACGCCGCCGGTGGCGACGCGCAGCGTGGCGGCGGATACGTATTCGCAGGTGATGCGCAGGCGCGTGTCGTCCGCCACGCACACCAGCGGGTCATACGCCGTGACCCGGCTGCCCTCCGACACGGTGATTTCCCGCGCCACGATGCCGTCAAACGGCGCGACGATGGCGTCGTTTTCGAGCGTCTCCGCAAGCTCCGAAAGCGTCTTCTCGCTTCGGGACAGCGAAAGCGCGCGCGTTTCCCGGTCGTGCGCAAGGTTCATCTCCGCCTCGCGAACGTCCAGCTCCTTGAGCTCCACCGTGCGCTCGTCCGCGCCGCTTCGCTGAAGCTGGGAAAGCTCCGCCTTCAGAATCGCAATGTCCGTCTCCGCCATGCGGAAATCCAGCTCGTTCACGCGCCGGGCCGCGTCGATTTCGTCCTTCAGCGCCTCGTATTGCTCGCGCACGGAATCCAGCTCCAGCACAATCAGCCGGTCGCCCGCCTTCACGCGGTCGCCCGCGCGCACCGGAACCTCGCCCACCACGCCGTTCACGGGAAAGCTCAGCTCCTCCGCGTAGGCGGATACCCACGCGTCCACCGCCTTGGGAACGCTGGTTTCGCCGCGCCGCACCACGCTGATGTCCGACGCCACGCCCGCCGCCGGAAGCAGCTCCGGCGGCTCGACCGCCGCCTGCTTCCCGCACCCGCATAAAGCCAGCGCCGCCAGAAGCAGCAGGCAGGCCAATTTCGTCTTTTTCATCCCGCGATCACCGCCCAGCCTGCGAACGCGCGCGTCCGCGCGCACATATCCCGCCGCCCACGCCATTCCACGGCCGGCACTTTGCTCGCGCGCGCGTTCGTACCCTGCCGCCCGCGCGGCGGAAACGCATAAAAGCTTCCTTTTCATCCCGCGATCACCGCCTCGCCCTCGCTCAGGCCGGACAGCACCTCGTAATAGCCTTCCGCGTACAGCCCCAGCTCCACGGGCTTGTACGTCTTCATGCCCTCGGCGTCCTGATAGTACACAATCGTCTCCCCGGCGGCGCGGCTGATGGCCTTTTTATTCACCATAAGCACGTCGTCGCGTCCGTCCAGCGTGATGGTCATGGAGCCGCGGTCGTTGTCCTCCAGCTCCAGCGCAGGCTGGTCGAGCGTGAAATACAGCGTGCCCTTCTCGCCCGGCGTGTGCGCCGTGACCGGCAACCCCAAGGCGGCCTCGTCGGCCACGGTGGCGGCGTATTCCGCCTTGCTCACGGTGATCGTCACCTGCGTGCCCACGGGCAGCGCGTCCCAGTATTCGGTGTTCGCCATGAAAAGGGACATCGTGGAGTCCACCACCGTCACGGCGCGCTCCGTCTCCGACGTAATCGAGGATTCCTTGTATTGCTTCACATACGTAACCGTGCCGTCGATGGGCGAAAACAGCTGCCGCTGCGCCTTCTGCTTTTTCAGCGTTTCAAGCCGCAGCGTCTGAATGCCGAGCGAATCCTCCACCGACTGCCTGCGCGCGTCGTAATCCGCGTTCACCGCGTCCCGCGCGCTTCTGCGCGCCGCCTCGTCGCCGCCAAAGCGCGCGTCGGCTCTTTCCAGCGCCAGCGCACGCGCCTCCTCCTGCTGCGAAAGCCGCAGCTTCAGCGTGCGAATCGTGTATTCGCATTCCTCAATTCGGTCGTTCACGCCGTCCAGCCGAAGCTGCCCCAAAAGCTGCCCCTTCTTCACCGCATCGCCAGCCTTCACATACATCTCGTCCACGAACTCCCCGTTCACGGCGAAGCTCAGGCTTTCCTTGCGGATGGGCACATAGGTGCAGCTGATTTTCTTCGTCAGGCGCAAATCCCCGCGCGTCACATACGTGAGCGTAAAATCCTCCGCCGCCGTCTCCCGCAGAAGCGGCGCCGTCCGGCGCGTCTCCTGCGCGGGCAAAAGCGAGCACCCGCCCAGTAAAACGCACCCCGCGATCAACCCGCCAGCCAGCCATCGTTTTGCTGTCATGTTCATTCTTCCTCGTCCCGATTTTTATGTTTCCATCTTACCGCGCCGCGCGGGAAAACGATGTCTCTTCCCATAACCGCGCAAGGGAAGGCTTCGTCCGTTTCAGATCATCCAGCGTGCATTCCCGATTGGAAGCTCCCGTTTCAGCGGACACAAACAGCGCCGACCACTTGAACGCTTCCTGCGTGAAGCCCGCCTGCTTTATGCGCATGGCGCTTTGATAAAAATCATAGGTGCTGCGATCAAGCGTCTTCACATTCTGCAGGGACTCGCCGAGCAGCCGGGCGACGAAATAGTCGTTTCCGTCTTCCTTCCGGAAATACCCCAGCAGAAACAGGGTCTCCCCGTCAAACTCCATGCACTCGAACACATTTTTCGGTTCCCTCTCAAAAAGCCGCAGCACGGGCTGATAGTCCGCCGTCGAATAGACGGAAAGACGGCTGTTGAGACGATCCCCTTTTCGACCCTCGATGTGGTACAGACAGCTTCCATCCGGCGAAAAGCAGGGAACACAATCGGTCTGCGCATCGTTCGCGGCGGAAACGCGGAATTTCGCAATCAGCCGCCGTTCCGAGAGAGCGTAGACGGCCATCATGCCCGTATTCCCGTACACGGCCGCAACCTCGCCGCTCGGATGAAACGCGGGATAATACGCGTAAGGCACGTCCCTGAATTTCGCCAGCTCTTCGCCCGACGCATCCAGCAGATACACCGTCTGCCCCGTGCAGCCGATCTGGTATCGATCGTTGGCAATCAGCGACATAAAAGGCTTCCGCATATCTCGTCCCTCGCAAATGCTTTCCTCAGAACTCCGCCCGATTCCGGCAGACGTTCCGTTCCGCAGATCATCCGACAACGGCCTACGCACGCTCGCTCAAAACCATCGAAGTCTCCCACCTGCGCTCCATTCCACTTCCGCGCAAGGAACGTCCGCAAAGCGGAAGCTGGAAAGTCAAAAGCCCACGTTCACAAGCACGACGATACTTCGGCGAGCGCGTGTCCGGCAGACACCAGCGCCCATTCCGAACTCGCGCGAGAAACGTCCGCGGAGCGGAAGCCGGAATGCCGGAACCCTCTCTCAAAACCGCCGCATTCTCTCCATCTCGAGCCGAGTTCCATCCGAAACTCGCGCAAGGAACGTCTGCGAAGCGGAAGCCGGAAAGTCAGAGCCTTCGTTCGGGAACGCGGTCATTCGTCTTCCCCGTCCCCGTTCAGCAGATTATCCAGCGCGAGCCGCGCGCGGTAGATGTCGTTGCGCTTGAAGCCCTCGTTTGAGAGCGCGGCGGCGGCTTCGGCGAGGGATTCTCCGGCCAGCAGGCGGTCGAGCAGCGCGTGCTCGGGTCTGCGCTCGGGCGCGGGGCGGGACGGCAGCGGCACATCCCGAATGTCCGCCACAAGGCAATATTCGCCCTTCTCGGCGTTGGGATTGGCGCGCACGCGGTCGAGCACGTCCTCGACCGTCCCGCGCTCCAGCTTTTCAAACTTCTTCGTCAGGTCGCAGCACAGGCACACGCGCGCGCCCGGCCACGCCGCGCACATGCGCTTTAAAAGCTCCTCCACGCGGTGGGGCGATTCGTAAATCACCGCCACGGGAATGTTCGTCTCCCGAATGGCGGCCAGCTTCTCGGAAAGCGCCTTGCCCTCGCGCGGCAGGAAGCCGTAAAACGCGAACTCGCGCGCGTCGAAGCCCGCCGCGGACAGCGCCGTGACCGTCGCCGACGGCCCGCTGACCGGAATCACCGGAATCCCCGCATCCCACGCCGCCGCCACCAGCGCCTGCCCGGGGTCGGAGACGCCCGGCGTGCCCGCGTCGCAGGTCAGCGCCACGGTCAGCTCCTCTAAGAGCATGCGCGAAACCAGCTCCGGCGCGCGGCCGTCCTCGTTGTGCCGATGACAGGATACCATGGGCTTGCGCACGCCCAGCCGCTCGGTGAGCTTCATGGTCACGCGCGTGTCCTCCGCGGCGATCAGGTCGCACTCGGTCAGCGCCTGCGCCGCGCGGGGCGAAAGATCGTTCAGGTTGCCAATGGGGGTCGCCACAACGTATAGCTTCGACATGCGTATCCTCCGAGAATTGGTTTTATATAGGTAAGAAAAACCCGCCCCGCACCGCTTGCGGAAAGCTCGCCGGACAGTCCAGATGCTTCGCAGAAGACGGGGCGTTGTCCGGAATGCTTGAGCGTAACGCGCGCGCTGAGAGGAAAATCCGTCCATCCTGCGAAATCGCCGTTGTCCGGAATGCTTGAACGTAACCCACCGCGAAGCGGCTGTCCGATTCACGTCCGCACAGCGCGGGAAATCCGTCCATCCGTGAAAGCGCCGCGGCCAATCGCCGTTGTCCGAAATGGTTGAACGTAAATTCCGCGGAGCGGCGGCCTGTTTCACGTCCGCACAGCGCGGGAAATTCGCCCATTCCGCGAAAGAGCCGCGGATAATCGTCGTTGTCCGGAATGGCTGAACGTAAATTCCGCGAAGCGGCAGCCTGATTCACGTCCGCACAGCACGGGTAATCCGTCCATCCCGTGAAAGCGCCGCGGACAATCGCCGTTGTCCGGAATGATTGAACGTAAACCCCGCGAAGCGGTGGCCTGATTCACGTCCGCGCGACGCGAGAAATCCGTCCAACCCGCGAAAGCGTCGCGGCCAATCACCGTTGTCCGGAATGCTTGGACATAAAACCCCGCGAAGCGGCGGCTTGCTTCACGTCCGCACAGCGCGGGAAATTCACCTATCCCGCGAAAACGCCGCGGATAGTCGTCGTTGTCCGGAATGCTTGGACGTAACCCACCGCGAAGCGGCAGCTTGTTTCACGTTCGCGCGACACGGGAAATCCGTCCATCCGCAAAAGCGTCGCGGACAATCGTCGTTGTCCGGAATGGTTGAACGTAAAACCCCGCGAAGCGGCAGTCTGTTTCACGTCCGCGCGGCGCGGGAAATCTGTCCGCGAAAGCGCCGCAAACAACCACCGTTGTCCGGAATGTTTGAACGTAAACCCCGCGAAGCGGCAGCCTGCTTCACGTCCGCACGGCGCGGGAAATCTGTCCGCGAAAGCGCCGCAAACAACCACCGTTGTCCGGAATGTTTGAACGTAAACCCCGCGAAGCGGCAGCCTGCTTCACGTCCGCACGGCGCGGGAAATCTGTCCGCGAAAGCGCCGCAAACAACCACCGTTGTCCGGAATGTTTGAACGTAAACCCCGCGAAGCGGCAGCCTGCTTCACGTCCGCACGGCGCGGGAAATCTGTCCGCGAAAGCGCCGCAAACAACCACCGTTGTCCGGAATGTTTGAACGTAAATCCCGCGAAGCGGCAGTCTGTTTCACGTCCGCGCGACGCGGGAAATCCGTCCATCCGTGAAAGCGCCGCGGACAATTGTTGTTGTCCGGAATCATTGAACGTAAAATCCGACAAGTGTCGGCTCATTTTACGTCCGCTCCACCAGATACACCAGCTCGTCCGACGCCGTAAATCGGTCGCGGATGGAGAGGGTATCGGGGAGGATGCGTTCGAACCAGTCGGCGTAGTGCTTTTCCATGCCCACGCCGCGGCCGCCAAGGGTACGGGTGGGGAAGGTCACGACCAGCTTGGGGGCGCGGAGGTTTGAGAGCAGCTCGGCGGCGCAGCCGGTTTTCTGGGCTTCCAGCACGGGCAGGAGCTTCATCAGAAGCGCCGCGTCGGCTTCCTCCGCGGGAATTTCGGAGAGCAAATCGCAGGCTCGCGCGCGCGTATGCCAGCCGTGCGCCTGCGCCGTTTCGTTTATAAGGCGCACGCAGCCCAGATGAATATCCATGCCCAGCACGTTCGTCACGCCCATGGAGCCCAGCAAAATCGGGTTCAGCCCGCAGGCCAGATCGAGCACGCGCGCGCCCTCGCCCAGAAACGGCGAAACGCGCCGCATCCATTCGTCCGCGCCCGGCAGGCGCTCGCGCGTGGACGCGTGCAGAGACAGCGCGGCGGCGAGCGCGGCTTCGTCGCCCTCGTTCCAGCGCATAAGCAGCGCCCGCGCCTTGTCCTGCGCGTCCGCCGTCATGAACGCGCCGGTGATCTGGTGCAGATGCGTGCGCGCCGCCTTTTCTGCGTCCTTCGGTTTTCTGTATCGCGGCAAAAGCTCCATAAACACGCGCCGCACCGTCTCGGGACATACGTCCCGCAGGTTCTTCGCGGAAAGCAGCGCGTCCAATGCCGCCTGCGCTCGTTCATCCATTGCGTAAATTCTCCATCAGCCGGCCATAGAAGCGGAGGTTATGGGCAGTGGCGAGGCGCTGGGCTTGCGCGTCGCCGACCTTGAACAGGTGCTGGAGGTAGGCCTTGGAGCAGCGGCGGCAGAGGATGCAGTCGCAGGCTTCGTCCACGGGGCCTCCGTCGCGGGTATGGGCCTCGTCCAACGCGTAGTGAAAGTGGTAGAATTTCCCGTCCGCGCGGCGCACGCCCTCGGGGGTGTCCATGCCCTTATCGAACACGTACAGCCGCTGGTGACGCGCCTCGCGGGTGGGAATCACGCAGTCGAACAGCGAATAGCCCATCCTCGTCAGCCGCGCGATTTCCTCCGGGCGGCCTACGCCCATGGCGTATTTCACCTTGGAATCCGGCATCGCGTCGGCGGCCATCTGAAGCACGTCGTCCAGCATGCTGCCGTTTTCGTCCGTCGGCCAGCCGCCAAAGCCGTATCCGTCGAAGCCGATTTCCTCAAGGCGGCGGCCGCATTCCAGCCGCAGGCCGCGGTCGCGCCCGCCCTGCACGATGCCGAACAACAGCGGCCGCGGGCCCTTTCGGCCCTTGATCAGCTTGTCGTATTCGGCGCGGCAGCGCGCGCCCCAGCGCACGGTCAGCTCCACCGAGCGGCGCTGCTGCTCGATGGGGTCGTCCGGGTGGGTGCACAGGTCGAGCGCCATCATGACGTCGCTGCCGTACATGAACTGGGACTGTATGCATTTTTCGGGCGTGAAGTGCATTTTTTCGTTGCCCCGATCGGGGCGGAAGAGAATTTCCTTTTCGCGAATTTCGCCGTAGTCCGGGTTTTCGCGAATCATGGAATACAGCTGAAAGCCGCCGGAGTCGGTCAGAATCGCGCCCTTATAGCCGGTGAAGGCGTGAAGGCCGCCCAGCGTTTTAATCAGCCGCGCGCCGGGCTTGGAATACAGGTGATAGCTGTTCATTTCAAGGCCGGTCAGTCCGGCGTTTTCCACGTCCTCAAAGCCCGCGGCGCGCACCGCGCCGTAGGTCGCGTCCGGGAAGAAGGCGGGCAGCGCCACGCGCCCGGAGGGAAGAAGAAGTTCCGTTACCATGCGTTCAGATGCCCTCCGCGATTCTCAGTGTCGCGCTGCGCGCGCGCGGGTTTTCCTCAAGCTCCTGGTCGGAAGCGGTAATCGGCTTGCGGGTGATCAGCGTGACCGCCGGTTTTTTGCCGCACACGCACACCGGGAACGACGGCGGGCACGTGCAGGGATGCGCCAGACGGTGGAACGTGGTCTTTACCACGCGATCCTCCAGCGAATGGAACGCGATCACGCACAGCCGCCCGCCGGGATTCAGCAGGGACGCGAAATCGTCCAGCGCCTGCTCCAGCGGCTTCAGTTCGTCGTTCACCGCGATGCGCAGCGCCTGAAACGTGCGCCGGGCGGGATGCGAGCCGTCGCGGGCGCGCACCTTTTTGGGAATGGCCGCGTCGATAATGTCCACCAGCTGCGCCGTGGTCTCGATGGGCGCTTTCTGCCTGCGGTCGCACAGAACGCGCGCGATCTGCGCCGCCCAGTTTTCCTCGCCGTATTCGCGGATGACGCGGGCGATATCCTTTTCCGGCCATTCGTTCACCAGCTCGCGCGCGGAAAACGGCTGCGAAGCGTCCATGCGCATGTCCAGCGGCGCGTCGCCCTGATAGGAAAAGCCGCGCGCGCGGTTGTCCAGCTGATAGGAAGACACGCCCAGATCGAGCAGCGCGCCGTCGATTTTCTCAATGCCGACGCTTTTCAAAAGCGCCTTCACGTCGTGAAAGTTGCCGTGCAGCGCCTCGAAACGCGCGCCGAGCGGGGTGGCTTCGCGCACGCGCGCTGCGGCGGCGTGAATCGCGTCCATGTCGCGGTCGATGCCGATCAGCGTGCCTGTGGTCAGCCGCTTCGCGATTTCGGACGAATGCCCGCCGCCGCCCAGCGTGCCGTCCACGTATACGCCGTCCGGGCGGATGTTCAGCCCGCTTAAGCACTCGTCGAGCAGCACCGGCTTATGCTTGAATTCCTGCATGTCAGATCCTTCCGTCATCGTCCGGCAGGAGCAGCTTGCGCACGTCGCCCGCCAGATAAATGGAGCCCGCCACCACGACCGCGCCGTCCTCGCCCGCCATGCGCCGCGCGCGCGAAAGCGCCGCGGGCACGCACGCCTCGCTCACCGCGCGGCCGTGGTAATCCTCCGCCAGCGCAAGCGCGTCCATCGCGCGCGGCCAGCTTACGCCCGTGGTCACGATTTCGTCGGCGAAGCCGGAAAAAATGTCCGCGCAGAGGGCGTGCTGCTTGTCCTGCATCATGCCCGTAAGCAGCACCACGCGGCGATCCTTCAGATGCTCCTCGGCATAGGCCTTCAGCGCCCGCGCGCCCTGCGGGTTGTGCGCGCCGTCGATCAGCACATTGCCCACCCATTCCAGCCGCCCCGGCCATTTCGCGCGGCACACGCCCTCGCTGGCGCGGGACATATCGAGGTTCAGCCGGTCGAGCGCCGTGAGCGCCAGACAGGCGTTCGCCGCCTGATGCGCGCCGGGCAGCGAGATCGTCTGCCGAACCAGCCCCGCCGCGGGCAGCTCCGCGGCGAAGGTGCAGCCGTATGCGTCGGATTCGATGATTTCATATTCCGCGGTTTCAAACAGCGGCGCGCGCATCTCGCGCGCCTTTTCGCGGAACACGGCCATCACGTCCGCGCTCTGTGAAAGCACAACCGCGGGCGTTTCCGGCTTGATGATGCCCGCCTTCTCGGCGGCGATTTCGCCCAGCGTGTTCCCCAGCCGCGCCATGTGATCCATGCCGATGGCGGCAATGACGCTGACCTCCGGCGACAGTACGTTCGTCGAATCCAGCCGCCCGCCCATGCCGACCTCCATCACGGAGAAATCCACGCGCCGCTCAGCGTAATACAGGCATGCCATGGCGGTCAGAAGCTCGAAGGTGGTGCATTTTACGCCCGCCTCCGCCAGCCTCTCCGCCGCCGCGCGCACGCGGCCGGCTGCGGAGATCAGGTCTTCGTCCGAAATCGGAACGCCGTTTACGCGGATGCGCTCATGAAAGCGGCACAGGTAGGGCGACGTGAACAGCCCCGTGCGGAAGCCGCAGGCGCGCAGACCCGCGTCGATCAGGGCGCAGGTGGAGCCCTTGCCGTTGGTGCCCGCCACGTGAATCACGCGCCCCATGCGCGTATCGGGACGCCCGAGCGCCTGAAGCAGCGCCCGGGTGTTTTCAAGTCCGTTTTTTTCGCCCTTCCAGCGCGCGCCGTTTATCCAGTCGATCGCGGCTTGGGCAGTCAGAAATTCGCTCATGCGGTTGTATACTCCTTACAGCTTCAGCGCGGCCAGACCAACCTTCCTGCGTACCTTGAGCATCGTGCGGCAGGCAATGGCGGAGGCGCGCTCGCGGCCGCTGACCATCACGCTTTCCAGATACGCCTTGTCGGCGCTGATGCGGTCGTATTCGCTTTGAATCGGCTCCAGCACCGAAATCACGCAGTCGGCCACCGCGTCCTTGAACGCGCCGTAGCCCTTGCCGTCGTATTCGGCGGAGATGTCGTCCATGCTGCGGCCGGTCAGCGCGCCCATGATGCTCATCAGGTTGCTCACGCCCGGGCGGTTCTCCGGGTCGAACAGCACGCGGTTCTCGGAGTCGGTCACGGCGCGGCGCAGCTTTCTGCGAATCACGTCGGGCTTGTCCAGAATGGCGATATAGGTTTCCTCGGGGTCGGACTTGCTCATCTTGCGCGTGGGCTCCTGCAGGCTCATCACGCGCGCGCCGACCTTGGGAATGTACGCCTCCGGAATCACGAACACGTCGCCGTACAGCGCGTTGAAGCGCTCCGCGATGTCGCGGGTGATTTCCAGATGCTGCTTCTGATCCGCGCCGATCGGCACGAGGTCGGTCATGTACAGAAGAATGTCCGCCGCCATCAGAACCGGATAGGCGAACAGGCCGCAGTTGATGTTGTCCGCGTGCTTGGCGGACTTGTCCTTGAACTGCGTCATGCGCGAAAGCTCGCCCATGTAGGTGAAGCAGTCCAGAATCCACGCCAGCTCCGCGTGCGCGGCGACCTGACTCTGGAAATAGATGATGTTCTTCTCCGGGTCAAGGCCGCTGGCGAGGAAAATCGCCATCGTGCGCAGACAGGCCTTGCGCAGCTCCGCCGGGTTCTGGCGAACCGTCAGCGCGTGCATATCCACGATGGAATACAGGCAGTCGTATTCGTCCTCAAGCAGCTTAAAATTGCGCAGCGCGCCGATATAATTGCCCAGCGTCAGATTGCCGGTGGGCTGAATGCCGGAGAAAATTCGTTTTTTAGCCGTGACCGTCTGATTTTCCATGTGTGCTTCCTCCCGAACGCCAAATTGGCGAAAAAAATTCCTACCTCATTATACACCCAATGAATCCGCATGAAAAGCCCCCTCGCGATTTTTCCATACGGGAGCGGCGGTGCTGCGCAGGCAGTTTTAGGATAGAGAGGCCCCGGCTTCCGAGCGGAGGCCGGGGCTTTTGTGGGGGAATCGCAGGGGGTATATGGTTATTTGAAGGCTGCGTACAGGATGGCGGTCGGCCAGTTGGCGTAGTCGGTGATGTGGAAATCGGTGAGGCGGTCGCTGAAGAAGTCGGCGTACACGTCGGAATAGATCGGCACGGTGGGGAGAACCTCGTTATAGTACTCCTCGAACGCCTGCCACTTTTCCAGATACGTCACAAATTCCAGCGGCTTCACGCGCGCCATATCCACGGCCAGCTGATACAGCTTCTCATCGACGATGCCCGTGGTGTTGTTCACGCCCTGATCGCTCTCGGCGGTGCTGAAGCTCTTGGAGGGGTCGAACACGTCGGCAAAGTTCGTCGCGAGGAAGAACATGTCGTATTCCCTTTCCTCCAGACGGTAGTACTGGCTGAGCACCTGCGTGAAGGGCATTTCGGTAATCGTCAGCTGAATGCCGATTTCCTCAAACGCCGGCGCGAGGATATCGGCCAGCGCGTCGGCCGCCTTGCCGTCGCTGGTCTTCGCCCAGCGAATCTCCAGCGGCTGAAGCTCATCATTCACCCTGCGGTAGCGCACGCCGCTTTCATAGGCGCCGCCCTCGGCGTTCAGGTTCCAGCCGGCCTCGTCCAGCAGGCTCTTGGCCTTTTCCAGATCATAGTCGTAATGGTTCAGGTTGTCCAGCGTCAGCGCGTTCAGGCGATTCTCTTCATATCCGGTCATCTTCTTCGGCGCGACGATGCCGTTTACCACGCCGACCATCCACTGACCCTGCCCATAGTAACTGTATACCGGGTAGCCGTAGCCGCCGAAATACTGGTCGATGAAGGTCTCGCTGTCCACGGCGTAGGCAATGGCCTGACGAACCCTCTTGTCCGCGCACACGCGGTCGTCCTCGCAGGCGAAGCTCAGGTAGCCGTATCCGCGGCGGGCGTAAAGCTCTCTGGTGAAGCCCGCTTCGTTCAGCGCCCGGATCTGCTCGCGGGATACCGCCTTGTCGAGCAGGTCGACCTCGCCGGCCTTCATTTCGTCAACGATGGTGTCCGGGTTCGCCCACTTCAGCGTCACCTTTTCGATGCTCGCCTTCTGACCCTCGTAGTTGCCGGGGAAGTATTCGTTCTTTTCAAACCGCGCCTCGCCGCTTTCCGCGTCGTAGCTGACCAGCCTGTACGGGCCGCTGACCACGGACGGATGCGACACATAGCCGTCGGCCGCGTTAAACAGCGTGTCCTCCAGCGTCTGCGCCGTGTAGTCGCCCTTGATGTGCGCGCCGCGGGGGGTGGTTTCCACCTCGCAGCCCGGCAGGATTTCGCTGATCGGGTAGGGCTGAACGCGAATCAGCGTGTTCTGGTAGAAATACGGAAGGTATTCCTTGCATACGTGAAGGGAGAAGGTGTACTTGTCGATGACGCGCACGCCCTCGAAGATGTCCGTTTCGCCGTTGTGGTAGGCTTCATAGCCGTATACCCACTTGAACGCGCCCTCGGACGCGCCAAGCTCCTTCAGCTGCGGCGAAGCCTGAAGAAGGATGCTGAATACGTAATCGGCCGCGGTGACTTCCGTGCCGTCGCTGTAGCGAAGGTTTTCGTTCAGCCGGATATGCATGCTTCGGTCGCCGTTATTGTAGGCAAGATCCTTCACCGACTTCACAACCGTGCTGTTGACTTCGAACTGAGGCTCCTCCGTCCACGTTACGGTTTCCAGACCGTGCAGCATGGCGCGCACGTCCTGATCGCTGGTGTTGTTGCCCCAAAGCTCCGTGAAGAAATATCCGCTCAGCTTCGTCGCGTTCGCGACAACCAGCGAATCGCTCTGTCCGGAGGCTTCCTCCGCAAAAGCGCTCATCCCCATCGTAAGTGCGAGGAGCACCGTGAGGAAAATCGCAATCGTCTTTTTCATTCTTTTTTCCCTCCATCTTTTCTTTCCCGGCCGGAGAAGCTCTTCTCCGGCCGGGGCAGCGTCGATACCGGTTTTACTCCACGCATTCACCGCTCGTCATGCCCATCGGGCCAATGAGGCGGTTGGGGACGTTGAGGGTGTGACTGTTGGTTACCCACGTCGTGAACTCCGTCTGATACTTGTCCTTCACCTTGTTTCCGCCGACGATGTCGTTGTCCAGATAGCTGATGCGGTAGCCCTCGAGCTCGGTGGTTTCCTCAATGCTGTAGTGAATCTTCTCACCGTCCTCGTAGACGTTCAGGTCTTCAATCGTCGTCCGCAGATCCTTGTGCTTCCAGACGCTGGTGCCGTTGGAGCTCTTGAGCTGGAACGTCTGAATGAGCTCCTTCTCGCCGTCGCCAACCGTCCGGTAGAGGTTGAAGCTCAGCTCGCTCGGGCGCAGCTTGTCCGCGTTTCCGGCGTCCGCCCAGATCTTGATGACCGTAAGGTTCAGCTTCTTGATCTCGTAGCGGTTGGTGATGGTGACCTCATGCGCCGCCTCGTCGTAGTCGCCGCCAACGATGGGCTCCTCGTTCGAGTAGGTCGCCGTGTACTCCTCGGGCACGACCTCCTCCACGGTGTAGCCAATCGCTTCGCCCTTCTTGTAGACGGGCAGCTGCTCGAAGGTGGTCTCCCACGTGCCGGCTTTGTCCGGGGTGATGATCTTCTCGCCGCAGAGCTCGCCGTTTGCGTACAGCTTCACGGTGATGTCGTCCGGGCGATAGCGATCGTTGTCGTTTTCGTCCTCCCAGATCTTGGTTACGTGGATGTCCATAGCCGCGGTTTCGTGAACGTTCACGATCTCAAGCGCGCTGCTGGCCTTCTCGTCGATGTGGTAGAACTCGTTGGGCATCTCGTTCTCGCTTACGATGTAGGTGAGAACGGTGTCCTTGTCGTTGTAGTCGAGATACCTCGGCAGGTTCTTGAAGGTGTAGTGGTAGGACGCAACGTCGTCCGTGAACTCCGCCTTGGCGAACACATGCGTGTCGGTATCGTCGATGGTGATTCCCGCGCTCTTCAGCGCAAGCGCCTTCAGCTCGCTCCACTCGACCGTCCTTTCGGCCGTGGAAACGGTCAGCGTCAGGGCCGCGTCGCCGCGCTTGCCGTCCTGGTTGTTCGCGTCGTTCCACGTCTTGGTGATGGTCACGTCCGCGAAGCCGTCCGCCGGGATGCCCTTGATGGTCAGCGTGCCGTTCAAATACGTAATGTCGTAGTTGGCGGTCACGTCCTCGTCGTCGCTGTTCACGATCTTCGCGTCGCTCGGCACGTTGTTCACGAAGCCGACCTCGGTGATCGTGCCGGTGATGGTCACGGATTTGAATTCCTCGCCCTCCGCCAGCTCGGTGCTTGTGTAGCTGTCCTTGGTCAGCGGCGCTGCGTCGTAGAACTTCTCGTCGCTGTCCGCGGTGATGGTCAGCGGCTTTTTGATGATCTCGAGCGAGGCGTTCACATACGTGATGTCGTAGTGACTGGTCACGTCTTTGCCGTCCGCGTCCTCGATCTTCGCGTCACTGGGAATCAGCTTCTCCTCGCCGACGTTGGTGCGGCTGCCGCTGATGGTGAGCGCCCTGATCACGTGATCCTTCGCAAGACCCGTCTGCGTGTAGCCGTTCTCGCCGTGCGCCTTGCCGTCATACACGATGCCGATGTTGTCCTCGGCGATGATCGTCAGGCGGATGTTGGTCGGCGTGTCCTCGTCGTCGTCGTCCTTCGGGTCGTCCGGCTTCGGATTCGGGTTGTCCGGATCCGGGTCGGGCGTGGTGCCCTTCGAGACCGCCGCGTTGTGCACGCTTCCGTATTCGCCGCTTCCGAGGTCGCTCTCCTGCACCGTGTAGGTGTAGGTGACGACAGCGTCCGCGGAGCCGGGCAGCATGTCGGGCAGCTCGATTTCGCCCATCTCGTTCAGCGTATAGCCGCCCTCAATGGCGACGATACCGCTGTTTACGTTCTCCGCGGTCAGCAGCGTGTCGGTGACCTTGATGTCCTTAACCGTCACGTTGTTGTCCGCGCCGACCTTCACCGTCAGCTTGTAGGTGATCTTCTCGCCCAGCGCGTAGGACGTGCCGTTCGCGGGCGTGCTCTCTACGCTCTTGACGATTTCCATCGTCGCCTTCGGTTCGTCCGTCTGGTCCTCGGTCTCCGGGTTGTCCGGGTCGGGATCGGTGCCCGGGCCCTTGCCGGTGACGGTTGCGTCGTTCACGACCCTGCCGGCCAGAATGTCCGCTTCCGTTACCACGTACTCGGCCTTCACGGTGACAGACGCGCCCGGCTTCAGCTCGGCGATAACCGCCTTGCCGCTTACGATGCTGTAGCCGGCGCCCTCCTTGATGACCGCGCCCTCAAGGTTGTCAGCCACCTCGATGTCCGTAACCGTCAGGTTGCCGTCGTTCGTTACCTTGATCTCATAGGTGATCGTCTCGCCCAGCGCGTAGCCCTTCTTATTCTTGGGCGTGCTGGTCGTCGTCTTGGTGGATACGGTGCTCGCTTCCGCCTTGACCGTGTCGTCGGTTACCTCGGCTTCGCCCTTCGGCGTGACCCTGCCAGTCTTCTCTTCCTCACCCTCATAATAGGTGTACTCGATTTCGTCGGCTTCGGCGGTAACCTTGTTGTTGATCTTGGTCTTCAGCAGGTCGGCCTCCGTCACGATGTATTCCACCGTGAAGGACTTCGAATTCTCTTCGCCCACCTCCAGCGTTGCGTAGGTCGGAATATCGCCGGTCACGCTCGCGTCGCCGTTCTGCAGCACATCCGTGAACTTCACGTTGGTGTACGGCACGTTGCCCGTGTTCGTAACCTTGATGGTGTAGGTGATCTTCGTGCCCAGCTCAGGCTTCGTGCCCGCGACCTTGCCCGTCCAGTCGGAGGTCTTGCTAACCTCCAGCGTCACGTCCGGCGGGGTCAGCTTCGTCGTTTCGTCGCTGGCTTCGCGCTCCGTGTTCTCCCACGTTACCTTCGCCTTGTTGCCCACCTTGCCCGCGAGGATGTCCTCGGAGGTTACGGTGTGCAGCGCCTTGACCTTGATTTCGCTGTTCGCCGCGATGCTCGCGATCGTCGCCGTGTGCTTGTCCGCGCTCACGGTGTACCCCGCGCCCGCCTGAAGCTCGGCGTTCGCGTCCGTCACGACGACGTCCTTCACCTCGTAGATGCTCACGTTCTTCACCGTGATGGTGAATTCGATCTCATCGCCGAGGTTGTAGTTGCTCTCGATCTTCTCATCCTCGGCCTTCTTGTCCGGGATGAGCTTGTCGCCCGTGATCGTCAGCGTGGCGTTTTCAAGCGTCAGCTGGTAGTTGTCCGTCACATCGTTGTCCGCCGCGTCGCGGATGACGATGCGCGCCTCGCCCGCCTTGATGGCCGGCTTCAGCTCATCTTTGTACACGCCCACGCTCGTCTGGCTGCCGGTGATGTCCAGCGTCGCTTCGTCCACATAGTGGCCGTCCACCAGCCGCACGGTGGTGTAGCTCGTGCCAAGCTCGATCTTGCCCTCGGCGTTCAGCTTCGCGCCGTGCGCTTCGCCGTCGTACTCGACAGTGTTCGGCGCAGCCACGATCTTCACCGGGTTCTCCTCGTCCAGACCGCGCTTGATGATTTCCAGATCGCCCTTCACGTATGTGATCTCGTAGCGGTCGGTCACATCCACGTTGCCTTCCATGATCACAGCCTCGCTCGGTACGAGCTCGTCCGGGTAGTAGCCAACGTTGGTGCGGCTGCCGCTGATCGTTACGCTGGTGATCACGTGGCCGGCCGCAAGACCCGCCTGCGTGTAGCCGTTCTCGCCGTGCGCAGCGCCGTCGTACTCGATGCCAAGGTTGTCCTTGGCCGTGATGATCAGGCGGATGTTGGTCGGCGTGTCCTCGTCGTCGTCGTCCTTCGGGTCGTCCGGCTTCGGATTCGGGTTGTCCGGATCCGGGTCGGGCGTGGTGCCCTTCGAGACCGCCGCGTTGTGCACGCTTCCGTATTCGCCGCTTCCGAGGTCGCTCTCCTGCACCGTGTAGGTGTAGGTGACGACAGCGTCCGCGGAGCCGGGCAGCATGTCGGGCAGCTCGATTTCGCCCATCTCGTTCAGCGTATAGCCGCCCTCAATGGCGACGATACCGCTGTTTACGTTCTCCGCGGTCAGCAGCGTGTCGGTGACCTTGATGTCCTTAACCGTCACGTTGTTGTCCGCGCCGACCTTCACCGTCAGCTTGTAGGTGATCTTCTCGCCCAGCGCGTAGGACGTGCCGTTCGCGGGCGTGCTCTCTACGCTCTTGACGATTTCCATCGTCGCCTTCGGTTCGTCCGTCTGGTCCTCGGTCTCCGGGTTGTCCGGGTCGGGATCGGTGCCCGGGCCCTTGCCGGTGACGGTTGCGTCGTTCACGACCCTGCCGGCCAGAATGTCCGCTTCCGTTACCACGTACTCGGCCTTCACGGTGACAGACGCGCCCGGCTTCAGCTCGGCGATAACCGCCTTGCCGCTTACGATGCTGTAGCCGGCGCCCTCCTTGATGACCGCGCCCTCAAGGTTGTCAGCCACCTCGATGTCCGTAACCGTCAGGTTGCCGTCGTTCGTTACCTTGATCTCATAGGTGATCGTCTCGCCCAGCGCGTAGCCCTTCTTATTCTTGGGCGTGCTGGTCGTCGTCTTGGTGGATACGGTGCTCGCTTCCGCCTTGACCGTGTCGTCGGTTACCTCGGCTTCGCCCTTCGGCGTGACCCTGCCAGTCTTCTCTTCCTCACCCTCATAATAGGTGTACTCGATTTCGTCGGCTTCGGCGGTAACCTTGTTGTTGATCTTGGTCTTCAGCAGGTCGGCCTCCGTCACGATGTATTCCACCGTGAAGGACTTCGAATTCTCTTCGCCCACCTCCAGCGTTGCGTAGGTCGGAATATCGCCGGTCACGCTCGCGTCGCCGTTCTGCAGCACATCCGTGAACTTCACGTTGGTGTACGGCACGTTGCCCGTGTTCGTAACCTTGATGGTGTAGGTGATCTTCGTGCCCAGCTCAGGCTTCGTGCCCGCGACCTTGCCCGTCCAGTCGGAGGTCTTGCTAACCTCCAGCGTCACGTCCGGCGGGGTCAGCTTCGTCGTTTCGTCGCTGGCTTCGCGCTCCGTGTTCTCCCACGTTACCTTCGCCTTGTTGCCCACCTTGCCCGCGAGGATGTCCTCGGAGGTTACGGTGTGCAGCGCCTTGACCTTGATTTCGCTGTTCGCCGCGATGCTCGCGATCGTCGCCGTGTGCTTGTCCGCGCTCACGGTGTACCCCGCGCCCGCCTGAAGCTCGGCGTTCGCGTCCGTCACGACGACGTCCTTCACCTCGTAGATGCTCACGTTCTTCACCGTGATGGTGAATTCGATCTCATCGCCGAGGTTGTAGTTGCTCTCGATCTTCTCATCCTCGGCCTTCTTGTCCGGGATGAGCTTGTCGCCCGTGATCGTCAGCGTGGCGTTTTCAAGCGTCAGCTGGTAGTTGTCCGTCACATCGTTGTCCGCCGCGTCGCGGATGACGATGCGCGCCTCGCCCGCCTTGATGGCCGGCTTCAGCTCATCTTTGTACACGCCCACGCTCGTCTGGCTGCCGGTGATGTCCAGCGTCGCTTCGTCCACATAGTGGCCGTCCACCAGCCGCACGGTGGTGTAGCTCGTGCCAAGCTCGATCTTGCCCTCGGCGTTCAGCTTCGCGCCGTGCGCTTCGCCGTCGTACTCCACGGTGTTCGGCTCAGCCACGATCTTCACCGGGTTCTCCTCGTCCAGACCGCGCTTGGTAATCGTCAGCGTGCCGGGGATGAGGGTAACGGTCGCGTACTGTCCCTTCGTGTCTTCCTGCGCGGCGTTCACGATGGTCAGCTCGTCAATGGTGTTGTTGTCCGGCGTGCTGTCGCTGACGTTTGTCACCGTCTTGGTGATCGTCGCCTTCACGATGTCGCCCGTCGGCAGCGTCGCGGTCTCGCCCGCGTTCACGGTGTACTTCTGGCCATCGTATTCCACGGTGTAGCCGCCGTCCGAATGCGGCTGGCCGTCGTACTCCCAGCTGTTGCTGTTCGCGGTGACCTTGATTTCCTTTTCGTTCTTCTTGATCTCCAGCGTGCCGGGCACGTAGGTGATCACGTAGTTTTTGGTTACGTCGCTGTCGTTTTCGTCAACGATGACGGCGGTGTTCGGCACAAGCTCGTCCTTGTACACGCCAACCTTCGTCTCGCTGCCGTCGATGACAACCGACTGCACCCTGTGGCCGTCCGCGAGGTATTCCGTCGTGTAGCTGACGTTTACCTCAATCTGACCCGCGTCGTTCAGCTTCGCGCCGTGCGGCTGGCCGTCGTAGTAGACGGTGTTGTCCGCGGCGATCACCTTTACCTTGGTATCGCCCGCGCCGCGCTTCGTGATGGTCAGCTGGCCATCCGTCACGACGAAGGTTACCGCCGCAAAGTTCGCGTTCGTGTTCACGAAGCTCTTGTCCGTGAGTTTCATGAAGTAGTCGCCCGCGTCCGTGCCCTCCGCATGCGCGGCTGCGCCGTCGGCAAAGCCGAAGTCGTTCGCGGTGTACAGGCTGTTGCTGATGCTCACGACGTCGTAGCCGTTCACCTCATGCTTCGTGCCGTCGTACTCAACCGTGGCCGTCTTGCCCTTGATCGTCACGATCACGGTGTCCGGAGAGGTGATCTCCAGATCGCCCTCTTCGTAGCTGACCAGATAGTTCGCGGTCACATCGCCGTCGTTTGCGTCAACGATGATGGCATCGTGCGGAACCAGCTCGTTCGAGTACTTGCCCACGGCGGTCCGGCTGCCGTCGATGACAACCGACTGCACCCTGTGGCCGTCCGCGAGGTTGGTGATCGTGTAGCTCGTGCCGACCTCGATCTCGCCCTTGTCGTTCAGCTTCGCGCCGTGCGCTTCGCCGTCGAAGGTGACGGTGTTGTCCGCCGCCGTCAGGACTACCTTTTCCTCGCCCGCGCCCCGCTTGGTAATCGTCAGCGTGCCGGGGATGAGGGTAACGGTCGCGTACTGTCCCTTCGTGTCTTCCTGCGCGGCGTTCACGATGGTCAGCTCGTCAATGGTGTTGTTGTCCGGCGTGCTGTCGCTGACGTTTGTCACCGTCTTGGTGATCGTCGCCTTCACGATGTCGCCCGTCGGCAGCGTCGCGGTCTCGCCCGCGTTCACGGTGTACTTCTGGCCATCGTATTCCACGGTGTAGCCGCCGTCCGAATGCGGCTGGCCGTCGTACTCCCAGCTGTTGCTGTTCGCGGTGACCTTGATTTCCTTTTCGTTCTTCTTGATCTCCAGCGTGCCGGGCACGTAGGTGATCACGTAGTTTTTGGTTACGTCGCTGTCGTTTTCGTCAACGATGACGGCGGTGTTCGGCACAAGCTCGTCCTTGTACACGCCAACCTTCGTCTCGCTGCCGTCGATGACAACCGACTGCACCCTGTGGCCGTCCGCGAGGTATTCCGTCGTGTAGCTGACGTTTACCTCAATCTGACCCGCGTCGTTCAGCTTCGCGCCGTGCGGCTGGCCGTCGTAGTAGACGGTGTTGTCCGCGGCGATCACCTTTACCTTGGTATCGCCCGCGCCGCGCTTCGTGATGGTCAGCTGGCCATCCGTCACGACGAAGGTTACCGCCGCAAAGTTCGCGTTCGTGTTCACGAAGCTCTTGTCCGTGAGTTTCATGAAGTAGTCGCCCGCGTCCGTGCCCTCCGCATGCGCGGCTGCGCCGTCGGCAAAGCCGAAGTCGTTCGCGGTGTACAGGCTGTTGCTGATGCTCACGACGTCGTAGCCGTTCACCTCATGCTTCGTGCCGTCGTACTCAACCGTGGCCGTCTTGCCCTTGATCGTCACGATCACGGTGTCCGGAGAGGTGATCTCCAGATCGCCCTCTTCGTAGCTGACCAGATAGTTCGCGGTCACATCGCCGTCGTTTGCGTCAACGATGATGGCATCGTGCGGAACCAGCTCGTTCGAGTACTTGCCCACGGCGGTCCGGCTGCCGTCGATGACAACCGACTGCACCCTGTGGCCGTCCGCGAGGTTGGTGATCGTGTAGCTCGTGCCGACCTCGATCTCGCCCTTGTCGTTCAGCTTCGCGCCGTGCGCTTCGCCGTCGAAGGTGACGGTGTTGTCCGCCGCCGTCAGGACTACCTTTTCCTCGCCCGCGCCCCGCTTGGTGATCTTCAGACCGCCCTTCACGGTCGTGATGGTCTTGTACTGGTCGTTCACCGTGTCGCCATTCTTCGTGATGGTTACATTGGTGACGACGTTGTTGTCGTCCGCGCTGTCCGCAACGTTCGTTACGGTGCCTTCAACCGTCGCCGTCACAACGTCGCCGGTCGGCAGAGTCGCGGATGCGCCCGCCTTCACCTCGTAGTCCACACCGTCATAACTCACGGTATAGCCGCCGTCGGTATGGGGCTGACCGTCGTACTCCCACGCGTGGCTGTTCGCGGTGATGGTGATAGCCTTCTCGTTCTGAGTGACCTCCAGCTTGCCGTCAGCATACTTGATGTTGTAGTTCTGGGCAAGCGTGCCTTCCTTCAGAGTGTGCCCCTTGATCTCATTGGGGCTTTTGCCGACAAACGTCTGGCTGCCAACGATCGTCACGGCAGCAAGGCCTTCTGCGCCCACAAACTCGCCCTTGGTGATCGTGTACTCGTTCTTGGTCAGCGGCGTGCCGTCGTATGCCTTGATGGCGCTGCCCGCCGTCAGCTCGATCTCAACCGACGTTACCTCCAGCGTGCCGTCCACGCTCTTGTCAAACGTGTAGTTTCCGGTCACGTCGGCAGTGCCGCGCATGACCTTGTAGCTCTTTACCACGTTGGGGCTGCTGCCGGAATTGGTCTGGCTGCCCTCGACGACCGCGGTCAGCACGTCGCCGTCCACCAGCACGTTCTCCGTGTAGGTGAAGCCGCTGTCGGTCAGCGCCTTGCCGTCGTAGGTCTTGCTGGCGCTGTTCGCGGTGATGGTGATCTTCGTCTCGATCGGGTTGATCTTCAGCGT
>CAVERI010000033.1:0-27447 GCA_963618055.1 bacterium
GCGCTGCGTAAGCTGGTCGCATCCGGCGAACTGGCACGCGAGGGCAGCGGCAAGAACACCTGTTACTACCGACTCAAATAGCCATTTGGAATACCAACAGAGTGGATCGATCCCCATCCAACGGACAATAGAAAAAAGAGACCTCCTGTTGTAGAATAAGAAGTACGACAGGAGGTCAAATGCATGGCAAGGAAGTGCGCGAAGGTAGAAGGACTAACAGGAGTCATACGAGAGAGAAACGCCCGTGATGCAGAAGCCAAGGACGGCGGGTCATACGCTGCCGCCGACCATCTGCCCATATGGACGGGAAAAATCAGATTTCCGGTGCCAAAGAACATGTCGAAGAGCATGCTGGCAACATAGACGTACTCGCGGCGGCTCAGCTTTTTTGTCATCTTCTCTCTCCTACTTCTTTTCCGAAATTCCTCGCCGAATCTGCAACAGCAACAGTGTCAGACTGCCGCCCAGCAGGATATGCCCGATCCCGGCAACGCCGGAAATTACAAAACTCATGCCGATGGAAAGCTCCGTTCCCAGAACCTGAAAAACGCCCCGTACCAGCAGCATCACGGCGGATAGGTTCAAGCCGACATGATATGCCGTCAGTACTCGTTCGGTCTTTTCACTGGTGAAGGAAAAGCTCTTTTCCAGCAGAAGCAGCAAAAGGAAGAATACCATGCCCAGAAGGAAGTAATGCGTGTGCACCACACTGAGAGAGGTCTTGGCCGTAAAGCCGTTGAATTTGGTAAATTCGCGGTGAAACACGCCACCGGCCATAGCGAGGACAGCGTACAGCAGCGAAGCATTCATGCAGCGCTTCATCTTCATTTTCATGTCTCCTTTACTTGATTTCTTTTTTCATTGCAGCGTATCCGATCAGCACCGTCCACACATAGGCGCAGGTCTTGGGGATCATCAGCATCCCGATCAGGGGAATCTGATCCGCCCACAGCACCACGGGGATATAGAAGCCGAAGCTCAGCACGATAGTGAGCCACATCCAGCGAAACGCCTGATCTGCGTGCTCCCTTGCGCTGCGATAGAACAGAACGATGATCAGCAAGCCCAGCAAAGCGAATGGGATATTGCGGTAGACACCCCATAAGAGCGGTGCGTCGGCGCTCAGCCATTGGTTCTGCGGCAGCATACAAAGTGCAATGCGCAAGGCAGCCAGAGCGTATACGGCGGCAGTCAGACCATGCCGCTCCTTGATCTGATACCGCTGCCGCCAAACGTAATAGAGCAGCACATAAAAGACCGTCATGGTAACGGAGGTAATCCACTTTCCGAGTCCCAGTGGAACGGTGAAGCTTTCAAGCCCCGAGGTACACAGCGCCAACGCGCGGGGAAGCAGATGGAAGGAGTCCCCCGCACCCAGCACGACAGCCATCCAGCCGAACAGTCGGAACTGCGGATTTTTCCTGCTTTTTTGAATCATCAGGATACCAATGGTCACAACGGATGCCAGATAAATGACGTCAAACAGCGTTTCTACAATTGCCTGCATCACTTGTTCTCCTCCTTCCTCTCTTGCGCCTTTGCCGCTTTCAGCGCCCTTGCCAGCTGATCCGGGCAAGATGTCGGCCTCGTGCCGCAGGTAAGCCCCTCCAGCTTGGCGATCGCTTCGTCCACGCTCCATCCCTCAAGCAAAACGCCGATCCCCTTCAGATTTCCGTTGCAGCCGGCCAGAAACCTCACGTTATATACCCTGCCATTCGTTATATCAAAAAAGATTCTCTTGGAGCATGTCCCGCTCGTTTCGTATTCGTAGTGCATATGGAGCCTCCTTTTTCATGAATGCTCAATGGGCGGGGATGAAAGCCGATACCTGACTCGGCCTTCACCCCGCCTGTGCCGCAGTAAAAGCAGCGGATAGCGTACACGGTAGCGCCGAAGAAGTGCTCCTCCGGTGCGCAGTATCATTTGGCGGCGGGCTGCGCCTTGGCCAGCCTTTTCTCCTCATGGGTACGAAGCAGACCGAACTGAATGGTTACACAGACGGCAATGATCAAAGTAAACATATAGAAGGAGTAGGGAATAATCTCCAGCGGCGTGCAGCCAGCCAGCGCTGTGATGATGAGAATCCCGCCGTCATGGGGCATCAGAGCCAGGAAAGCGCAGGCAAAAATATCCACCAAGCTTGCGAGCCGCTTGGGCGCGATACCGTATTTACCGCCGACCTCCTTGGCGATGGGGCAGGTGACGATGATGCCGATGGTGTTATTGATCAGCGCCGCAGAGAGCACCCCTGAAAGCAGGCCTATGCCGTATTCCGCGCCGCGGCGGCTGCGGATTTTGGAGGAGATCGCATCCACTAACCACTCCACGCCGCCGTAGTGGCGGACAAGGCCGATGATACCGGAAATCAGAGCCGCCACGATGGAAATGGAGAACATATCGCTCATCCCGCCGCCGATGGCCTGAATCCATTCAAAGAAGCCCACGGTGCCCTGAAACAGCCCGATAACGCCCGTCATCAGGATACCGATAAACAGCACCACTGCGACATTGATCCCCATCAGCGCGGTGGCAAGAACCACCACATAGGGAAGCACCTGAACGATGCTGTACTCGCCGGCCCCGATGTCGCCGGCGCCCTGTCCACCCAGAACCGCATACAGCACGGCGGCCACGACGGCGGCGGGAAGGGCAATGAAAAAGTTCATGCGGAACTTGTCCTTCATATTGGAGCCGCAGCCTTGAGCAGCTGCAATGGTGGTGTCGGAGATCATAGATAGATTGTCGCCGAAATAGGAGCCGCCAATAACGGCAGCGCCTACGATAGCGGGGTTCAGGCCAGCACCCTGCGCTACTCCAATGGCCACGGGCGCCATGGCGGCAATGGTGCCCATGGATGTGCCGATGGCGGTAGAGATGAGACAGCACATCAGAAACACGCCGGGAACCAGCAGCGACACGGGAATGAAGCGCAGCGACAGATTGATCACAGATTCCTTACCGCCCATGGCGGCGGCGGCGCCCTGAAAGCCGCCGGCCATCAGATAAATCAAAATGATCATCATCACGCCGGAATTTCCCATGCCTTCACAAAACAGATCCAGCTTTTTGCTGATCTTGATCTTGGGTGCCAGCAGCAGCGCCACGGCGACGCCAGCCAGCAGGGCCACTTGGCGCGGGAACTGTCCAAAAGAATTTTCCACTCCCAGCAGTGTGAACGTGATGCCGCAGCCTACATATAAGGCTAAGAACACGATCAGCGGCAGGAACGCGATTGCGCCGAGCTTTTTCTGATTTTCCATTTCCTTTTCCCCCTTCGTATTCCACTCTCCCGGCGGTGCGAAACACCAATGCCCCGGAAGCCTCGTTTTTTCGCTCAGGTCGGACAATTTGACAACGTGCGGGCAAAGCCATCTGCAGGCGAATGCTGCGCAGGCTCTGACTGGCCGGTCATGATCCGCAGGATCTCCCGGTCTGTTTCCCGCATGCCTAAACGCCCCAGACGGCCCACGTTACGGATGGTGTTCTCCACGCCCTTGGTCACGATGCCCTCGCCGCCAAAGAACTGCTGACCGTTCTTGATCATCTGCCAGCCCATGACGCCCGCGTCCACGGAAGCAGCGATTTTGGCCGCGCAGGAGGCCTTCGCGCCGTCGCAGACCATGCCGGACACAATGGCCAGTGCATTGACCAGCGTGTGGGAAACCGTTTCCAAGTCGCCGCCGTTCAGCCATGCAATGGCCGCGCCTGCTGCGCAGCCCGCGCAGACCGCGCCGCAATAAGCGCTAAGCCGCCCGATGCCCGTTTTCATGTGGATGGCGAACAGGTCGCTGAGGGTCACGGCGCGCAGCAGCGTTTCATGGGATACGTTCAGCTCATTGGCGTATTCAATGACCGGTACGGAGGCTGTGATTCCCTGATTGCCGCTGCCGGAAACGATGATGACGGGCATCTCGCAGCCGTTCATCCGCGCGTCGGAGCCTGCGGCGGCCATGTAGCGCGCACGGAATTTCACGTCGTCCCCGTAGTAGCTTTTCAGCACCTTGCCCACGTTCGCGCCGTAGGAGTGAGCCATGCCCTCTCGGGCGATTGCGTGGTTGTATGTGATCTGGCGCTCCACCAGCTCGCGAACGTCCTCTACGTCCATTGTTTCCACAAAATCCAGAATGCCCGCCACCGTCAGGCAGCCGTGGTCGGTCAGCCCCGCCGCCGTGCCGGCCTCGGTGGCGCTCTCAGCGGTCATCAGCACCTCTCCGTTCCTCTGAATGAGGACGATATGGGTGTGATAGTCGCAGATGCGCAGCTTGACCGTATCCTCTCCGGCCGTCATGGTCAGGAGGATATCGAACACCACGTCGCCCGGCGCAGGCAGCACCTTGATCTCGTGGTTTTCGAGATACGCGCGGATATCCCGCTTCTGTTCCTCGGAAACGTCGGCGATGACTTCCAGAATCCGCTCTGGCCTCCCGGCTACAATGCCGGCGGCTGCGGCTGCTTCAATCCCCTTCAGCCCGTCGGTGTTGGGTACGACGACACTTTTGACGTTCTTGATGATGTTGCCGCTGGCTTCTACCAAAACCCTTTCCGGCTCTCTGCCCAGCACCTCTCTGGCCTTCGCCGCGCCATAGGCGAGGGAAATCGGCTCTGTGCAGCCCATGGCGGAGATCAGCTCCTCGTGGAGGATCTGTACAAAGCTACGGTATCGGGCATCCGTTTTTTCCATACTGCTCTTCCCTTCCTTCTTTGCTGAGTTTGACGGTCGGCGCCGCATAGCAGACACCCGTCAGCGCCGGGGCGACCCGATACGTCTAATCACGCATGCGCATCCTCTCCTTCTTCACATTTTAGTCATAACTGCCGCAAACAGCTTTTTCACAATCAGCCGGCCTTCTTTCTACCCTTTCCTTTCTGATAAGCCGAAAGGTATCGGATTCATTCCAATCCTTCAAAGCCATGATTGCCGTTTTATGTTCATGCAATGGAATCATTTCCCCCGCGCGTTGATGAACATTGTTCATTTTGTGCATATAAAATCTCCACAGCTGGTTGGGGATTTTAATAGAGGGTTCTTCGAACGATTTCCAGCACGGCGGAGGAATCGTAATCCCTGCGCAGCATGGCGGAAGTCATCAGAGACAATAAAATGTCGGCAAATTGATTCATTGTAAACCTGTCGGTAAACGCGTCCGTGCGGATCCTTTTATCCCTTTTCAGCACGGAACACACATCATCCAGAATGCGCTGCTTCGTCTCCTGCATACGCTTTCTTCCGGAAGATCTTTCCTCCGGCACAAAGCCCAGAGAATGAAGCGTAAAAAAATCGGGATACCGTTCGCTTCCGTATTCCATCCGCCGGTATATCCACGCGATGCAGGACGGAACATCCTGAAACGCAGCTTCATCCTTGTTGCGCTGGAAAATCTCGTGCCAGACGCTTTCCACCGTAGAGCCCACCAGCTCGGCTTTGGAATCAAAATAATTATAGATGCAGCCTACTGACACACCACAGGCGGAGGCGACTGAGCGGATGCTGATGCCAGACCACCCCTGCCGCCGGAGCATCTCCCGGCTGACGTTCAATATTTCCTCTTTCGACGTAGCAATCGTATTCATGCAAGCACCTCATCGTGAACAACGTTCACTTTGCATTATACAAAAAAACCAATCTGCTGTCAAGAACCCGAACGGCATTTTCAGGGCAAACACACGGATTAAATTCGTATTACAGACGCATGACGAAAATAAGCTTAGCCAGTAAACTACCTTTGTTTCTATATGATAAAACTGAGGTGATGATATGAGCACGGGCTCACGAATCGCAAAATAGCGCTCTCAACGACAGTGGTCGCAAACGTATTTGCACGGAAGCCGCTATTTCACAATACTTTGGACGAAACTTCGTATTGTGGATGATGTCCTGCTATCGTCCAAAGTAGGGTGCATTCCTTGATAAATCTCTGATTTCGACCCAGAAAACCAGCTATGAGTAGTCTAAAAGAGTCGGACAGAGGAAATCTCCATCAGTCATGATGAAACTTCTAATTCCATTTCTCGCACACGCAGCCTATATTGGGTGGATATATTCTGTATTCTGACGGTTTTGCGTTCTATAAATGCAATAAAATCCTCATGCTTTGTATCCAAACATGAGGATTTTGTTGATGTATGGAGGCGAGGGGGGTCGAACCCCTGTCCGAAAACCCGACGAAAAGAGCGTCTCCGAGCGCAGTTCGTGTTTTAGGATTCCCCTCGACGGACTCCCGCGAACAGGATTCCGCCTACGGTAGCTTCATAAATGCCGGCCCGCTTCAAAGCTTTATTGAGCCCGTTCCCTGCCTTTATGACGCCGGTGGCCTACGCCGCAGGAGGCTTAGGGTCGACGGTCACCGCATTAAGCGGCGACGGCGTAACTGTCGTTATTCGCAGTTATTGTTTTTCCCGATTTTAGGGCAGATCGGGGCTGCCGCTCGCTTCTCTTCTCCCCTGAGTCCCCGTCGAAACCAAATACGCCCCCACGATGCGGGATTGCTATTTCTGGCGCATGCTGCGCTCAATTTCACGGTTCGCGTCGCGCTTGGCCATGTCGTCACGCTTGTCGTAGTTCTTTTTGCCGCGACACAGACCCAGCTGCACCTTCATGCGCCCCTTCTTCAGGTACACGCTCAGCGGAATCAGCGTCATGCCCTTCAGAACCGTGGTCTGATCGAGCTTGCGAATCTCCGCCTTGTGCATCAGAAGGCGCTTCGGGCGCAGCGGATCGGTATTGAAGATGTTTCCCTTTTCATAGGGACTGATGTGCATGCCGTACACCAGCATCTCGCCGTGCTCAACCGCCGCGTAGCAATCCTTCAGGCTGCATTTTCCGAGACGAATGGATTTGACCTCCGTGCCGCGCAGCTCAATGCCCGCTTCGAAGGTTTCCTCCACGAAGTAGTCATGCCGGGCTTTTCGATTTTGCGCCACAACCTTGATCTCCGAATCCGGCATCCTCCTCGCCTCCTGTCATGCGCCATTTATTATACCACGATCGCCGCCGGTTGTAAACCTTTATTTTTCGAGCCTTGCGCAAAGCCACGCCGCGTCGCGCAGAAGCGCCTCGTCGCCGTCGTTTTCAACGAATTCCAGAAGCATGGGCGCATTCGCGCTGAGAGCCGGAACCCGATTCCACATTTCCGCGCCGTCCGACAGCGGCAGTCGAACGATTCCCTTTCCTTCATGCCGCCACGTAAACGTGTGCACGCAGGTCAGCCGCGGCGCGACCTCCTTCAGCGCCGCAAGGCGCTCCTCCTCCGGCCAGTCCCAGCGGGGCTGCCAGTGGAACGATACCGCACTTTCCCGCATCAGGCGGCGCACGCTGTCGCGGCTGTCCGTCAGCGTGTTCGGATGATATTCCAGCGACACGACGATGCTTCGCTCCGCTGCCTGCCGCACGCAGTCGTTCAGCGTGCGAACCAGCGTCTCACGCTCCCGCTCGTCCACCTCGGCGCTGCCTTTTCGACCCGCCCACACGCGAATCACCGGCGCGCCGAGCGCTTCGGCCTCGTCCAGCCACGGCCCGAAGGCATTTTCCTCCAGATGATAATAGCTGCCGTATGCGCTCGTGCGCAGACCCTCGTCCTCGGTCATGCGCCGAACCTCCGCGGCTCTGCCCGCGCCGGGTTTCACGTGCACGTCGCCGCCCCATTCCACCTGAGACAGCCCTGCGCGCTTCATCAGCGCCACAATTTCCCGGGGCGCTTTGTTTCGGAAGGTGATTGAAACCAGACCCGCGCGATTCATGCTCTTTCCCTCTTTTCCCTCATCCGCAGGATTTTCATCATCCGCGGCCGGTTGTAGCGCTGTATGACGATGAACGGCAGGTTGCCGAGGTCGTACAGCAGGATGAACAGCGGCGTCCACTCGCACGGCGCAAATACAAGCGACGCCGGGCAGATGGCCATCAGCACCCAATGCGTAAGCTCCGCCACGCAGGTTTCCTGCACCAGCCGCGCAAGGTGCGCGCTGCTTGAATCATTACCCGCCAGCTTGCGCGTCATGCTGCGCACAACCCGGCTGGCGTCCGGCATATAGCCCTTCCAGTGCGACACGCGCAGCTTTTTGAAGAACTCCGGCGTTTCAAACCGCCACGGTCGAAACGGAAACGCGTCCGGCCGGAAGCACCTCGGAATCGCCATGCCGACGATCATCAGAACGATTCCCACAATCACGCAAAACAGTGCAAAACGAATCAGTGCAATTCCAAACGTCATACACCCTCCGCCCGCGCAATGAACTGCTTCAGCCGGGCAATGTCCTTCGCGGCCGTCTCCGGGTGCGCTTCCTCGCGCAGCACGCTGATGCCCGGTTTAATCTTTGCGAGCCTTCCATAGAAATATTCGTGATCAAACAGTCCGTCGCCGATTACACAGGGACGGAAGCGGCCGTTTTCGTCAAGCTGCACATCCTTGGCGTGAATCGCAACGATGCGGTCGCCGAACAATTCAAAGCATTCGTCAAGGATCTCGCGCTGACGGCCGATGGTCTGCGGAGAAAGCAGGTTGATCGGGTCAAGCACAATCTGCATGTTGTCGCAGGCGACGATGTCCAGAAGGCGGCGCGTAAGCGCGGGCGTGTTCAGCGTGTGCACATGCACCGGCTCGATGCCGACGAACACGCCGAAGCGCTCCGCCTGCTCCACCATGCGAAGCACGCTGTCCGCGAGGCGCGCGAACTGTGCCTCGCGGCCGGCCTCGTCGCCCCGATAGCCGCTGGTTTCCGTCGCGACGATATTCGAGCCTAACTGCCGGCAATACGCAACCTGCTCGCGGAAGCGCTTCACGTCGTACAGCCGCTTTTCCTCGTCCGGCGAAGCCGGGTCGATATAGCAGCCGAGAACAGCCACTTCCAGATGCCTGTCCTCAAACGCGCGCCGCACGTCATAGCAGAACCCGGGATTCAGCCGCCCGTATTCCGGCCGCACGCCCTCAATCGCCTTGTGAAGCGCAAGCTGCAGGCAGCTGAAGCCCGCTTCGGAAATCCGCCGCGCAAGCTCCGCCGCAGTGGTGGTACCATAGTCATGTCCGCGAACGCCGATTCTCATGTGGTTTCCTTCCCTTCTATCTGTTGAATGGCCCACGCGGCCATCTCGCTTTCGCACTCCGAAGCCGAACGCGCAAGCGCTTTCAGCTCCTCCGCGCAGTCCGCGCGGCGCAGATTGCCCGCAATCATCGCCGCCTTCACGCGGATGCGCGTCTTCCGCGCATAATTTTTGCCGATTTCGTCGGCCAGCGCGCCCAAGTCTCCGCGAAGCAACCGCCCGAGCTCCAGCGACTCGCTCACGTCCGCGGGCATTTCCCGCGTTTCATGGGTATTGCGCGGGCACGCGCTCTGGCAGATTTCGCAGCCCAGCAGCCGGTTCTCGTATAAGGGCCGCAGCTCCGGCGGAATGAACTCGCCCTCCGAACGCGCGCGCAGGCATTTTTCAATGTCCACGCCCGCGTCGGAAATCGCGCCCACGGGGCAGGCTCTCGCGCACGCGCGACAGCCGCGGCACCGCTCGTCCGCGGCGTACATCGGCTCCGACAGCGGCTCGCGCGCGAACGGCGCGTCCGTCAGAATCACCTGCGCGTGAAAGCGCGATCCCAGCCCATCCACGGCAATCAGCGTGTTGTACCCTTCCAGCCCAAGGCCATACCGCGCCATCATGGGCTTGATGGCAATCTGCGCACCGGACAGCGTGTGCCAGCCTTCCTCCCGAAGCTCCTTTGCCAGCGTCTTCGCCGCCGCGTAAGCCTGATTGGACGCCGCATAATACGCGGAAATCATCGCGCCGCGGCCGTTTTCCGCCGCCTCGCGATAGGGTGCATAGCCCTTTAAAAGCAGAATGACCGTCTGCGCTCCGGGCGCAAGCGTTTCCGGATCATCCGCTACGTTCTCGTTCAGGCGATGCACGCGCCTGCGCGGCGCGTAAACCGGCCGCAGCGCCCAGACCCGGTCGAAGCCAAGCTCCCGCGCGCGCTTCTCAAGCGCTTCGTTCGTCATTACGTACCTCTTTCTCCGTCAGAACAGCCCGCGAATCCACGCCTCCAGCGGCAGCGCCAGAATCGGAAGAAACATCGACGGCAGCATGTTCGCCACCCGCAGCTTTCCATCCTTTAAAAGCCCAAGCATGTTCAGGCTCAGCGCGATGATCAGAACGCTTCCCACTGCCTTCATCTCGACGATCACATCCGCGCCGAGATACGGCTTGACCCACACAGCCAGCAGCGCGATCAATCCCTGATACAGCGTCAGCGGCACGGCCGCCATCGCGACGCTCCAGCCGTAGGTCGAGGCGAACATCAGCGCCGACACGCCGTCCAGCGCCGCTTTGGCCAGCAGCGTGGCGTTGTTGCCAAAGCCCGCGTCCAGCGAGCCGACCACGGCCATCGAGCCCACAGAAAACAGCAGCGTAGCCGAAACGAAGCCCTCCGCGAACCTGTTCCCGCCGGAAACCATGCGCTGAACGCCGTTGCCCATCCGTTCAATGCCGCGCTCAATGTTCAGCGCCTCGCCGATCAGCGTGCCGATCACAATGCAAATGATCATCAATAGCTGATCCTGCGTCTCTACCGCGCCCGATACACCGATCACCAGCACGCACAGCGCGATGCCGTTCGTAATCGCCGCCCGCAGGTGATCCGGCACGCCCTTTCGAATGAGACTGCCGATCAGCCCGCCCGCGACCACCGTCGCAAAATTTACCAACACGCCCGTCATGCCGTTTTTCCTCCGGTTTCAATCAGCCCCACGCGCGCAGCGTGGAACAGCGACTGCTGGATGAGCCCGCAGTTCTCACCAAACATCCGCCGCGCCTCCCGCGCCAGAAACGCGGGCGAGCCGGTCACGCCGAACCAGTCGGCCATCAACCGCTTCACCCACACATCTACCGGAAACGCGTCGGCATGGCGGCAGCCGAACAGCAGCACGCAGTCCGCCACCTTCGGCCCCACGCCGGGCAGGCGCGTCAGCTCCTCGCGCGCCTGTTCAATCGGCATTGCGGAAAGCGCGTCCAGCGGAAAGCCGTCCTCCACCATGCGCGCCGTGCCGATCAGATACGCCGCGCGATAGCCGCAGGGCACTCGCGTGCGAAGCTCCGCTTCCGTAAGCTTCGCCAGCACCTCCGGCTTCGGAAATCCATGCAGCGTCTCGCCCCGAAACGCGCGCGCTTCGCCATACGTCTCATTGAGCACCGTGACCAGCGCGCGAATCCGCGCCACATTGTTGTTCGCCGACAGGATGAACTGAAGCAGCGCTTCCCACGGCGGCTGATTGAGCACCCGCAGCCCCGGCGTCGCCTGAACGGCTCGCGCCGCGACGGGATACGACGCGCAGTCCTCTCCGAGACGCGAATAGTCCCGCGCGTCGTCAAAGTACGCCCGGGCAAACGCGTCCTCGTCCGCGCTCGTGAGCACACGCCCATCCACGACCGCGGCGAACACGCCGCCGATTTCCCGCCAGTGAAACGCCTGCGCGCTGTCCATCAGCGTAAGGCGCAGATTCATCTCTCTCATTTATGCTCCATCGAAGCCCGCCGAAACAAAAACCCGCGCCGGAGGAAAACCTCTGCGCGGGTAATTTTCGCTTTTCGCTTATTCGGCGGCGGCTTCGGTCTTCGGATAAATGCTGACCTTCTTCTTATCCTTGCCGTGGCGTTCGAACTTCACGACGCCGTCCATCTTCGCGTACAGCGTATCGTCATCGCCGATGCCCACATTCAGGCCGGGATGAATTTTGGTGCCGCGCTGACGAACAAGGATGTTGCCCGCAAGAACGAACTGACCATCCGCGCGCTTGGTGCCAAGGCGCTGCGCGTGGCTGTCACGGCCGTTACGCGAAGAACCCATTCCTTTTTTGTGCGCGAACAGCTGAAGATTCATCTTGAACATGTGTCTACCTCCGTTCTCTGATGATGATCCGGATGGTACCGGGATAGTCGTTGGAAATGGCGGTCAAAGCTTTTTCGAGCGTTCGGAAAAGAACCTGCGCCTGATCGAGCGCTTCCTTCCTCGGCGAACCGGAAAGCATGCATTGGAGATAGCCGGTGTCCTCGTCCGTTCGCGTCTGAACGGGCGCGCGCACCACTTCCTCCAGCCCCAGAACCGTCGCCTGCGTAAGCGCCGAAATGGCGGCGCAGACGATGTCCCTTCCCGATTCGGCGTAGCCGGCATGTCCCGCGGCCTCAAAGCCGCACAGCCTGCCGTCTCCGTCCTCAAAAAATACGACCTTCGTCATGAAACTCAGCCGTTGATGGCGGTAATTTCAACCTTCGTGTAAGGCTGACGATGACCCTGCTTTTTCCGCTCGTTCTTCTTGGCCTTGTACTTAAACACGACCACCTTCGCGCTCTTGACCTGGCTGACAACCTTGCCCTCAACCTTCGCGCCCTCGACAACGGGAGCTCCGATCACGGTTTCGTCGTCCTTGCCCAGAAGCAGTACGTCAAAATTCACCACTTCGTCCGCCTGCCGATCGAGCTTTTCCACAAAGATCACGTCGCCCTGCTGGACGCGGTACTGCTTGCCACCGGTTTGAATGACTGCGTACACGCGTTGCACCTCCTATACCCTAATCTCGCCCGGACGAGGCGGCACGCAAGCATGCCTTAGGAGCCACTCCGGAGCGGCTTACCCATGTATTATACACGATTCAATCTTCATTCGCAAGTTATCTTTTCGTTTTCATTCTCCGCCGCGTAAAAAATGCCCGTGGAAACAAACTGCTTTCACGGACGGTTCAAACCCTGAGACTTATTTCGCGGCCTTCGCTTTCTCAACGAGAGCGGTGAACGCCTTGGCGTCGTTGATCGCGAGCTCGGAGAGCATCTTGCGATTGACGTTGACGCCGGCAACCTTCAGGCCGTTCATCAGCTTGGAATAGCTGATGCCATTCATGCGGGCGGCCGCATTGATGCGGGCGATCCACAGACGACGATATTCACGCTTCTTGAGTTTGCGGCCAATGTACGCGTAACGGAGCGAACGACGAACCTGCTCGCTGGCGGCACGATACTGCTTGCTCTTGGCGCCAAAGTAACCCTTGGACAGCTTAAAAACCTTACGACGCTTTTTCAGTGCGTTTACTGCACGCTTCACTCTTGCCATTTTCGATTCGCCTCCTTACTTGTACGGAATCAGCTTTTTCATGGTGCGGCCTTCGGTGGTGGTCAGATAGGCGGCCTTGCGAAGGTTGCGGGTGCGCTTGGTGGGCTTTTTGGTGAGGATGTGGCGCTTAAAAGCCTGCGCGCGCTTCACCTTTCCGGACTTGGTCAGGTTAAACCGCTTCGCGGCGCCCTTGTGCGTTTTCTGTTTGGGCATGGGATGTTCCTCCTCTCATTAATCGCTCGCTTTGGAATCCTTTTTGGTATCGCGCGGCGCGACCATCATGGTCATGTTTCGACCCTCGACCACAGGACGGCGTTCCACCGTGCCGTAATCCTTGATGCGCTCCGCAAATTCCTGCATAACCTGGTTGCCGATTTCGCTGTGCGCGATCTGACGGCCGCGGAAGCGAATCGTAACCTTGAGCTTGTTGCCGTCCTGCAGAAACTTGACAGCCTGACGATACCTCACGTCAATATCGTGATCTTCAATCGTGGCAGACAGGCGTACCTCTTTCGTCTCCATGATCTTCTGATTTTTCTTGATTTCGCGCTCTTTCTTTGACATCTCAAAGCGGTACTTGCCGTAATCCATCAGCTTGCATACCGGCGGGCGCGCGGTCGGCGCGATATTGACCAGATCAAGCTGCTGTTCTTCCGCAAGCTTCAGTGCCTGAGCGGTCGGCATGATGCCGAGCTGTTCCCCCTGCTGATTGACTACGCGAACTTCCCGATCGCGAATCTCCTCGTTGATCATCAGATCGTTGATAAAGACACACCTCCTGTTTTCTTCCTCGATAAAAAAAGACCGGCGCAAACGCACCGCTCCTGCATAGGCCGACCGTCGGCTATGAGAACCCGCGCTGGCGACGCCGCCGGGTGAGAAGCGGTAGCTTCTGCTTTGACCTTAAAATGATACCACGTTCCCATCCCTCTGTCAATGGCCTTTTCGTCTTTTCACCCAAATTATACAATTCCGGCTTTCTGAAAGCGCTTGCGCAAACGGGGCTTTTCCCTTACAATATATAGGAAAACATTCAGGAGGTATCGGTATGGCGGAAAAGCTCTTAAAGCGATGCGAGGTGCCGGTGGAAAACACCTGGCGTCTGGAGGATATTTATGAGACGAACGAAGCATGGGAAGCCGACTACGCGAAGCTGAGCGCGCAGGCAGACGCGCCCAAGGCCTACGAAGGCAAGCTTACGGACGAAAAAAAGCTTCTCGAATTTCTGACGCTCTCGACCGAGGCCGAGCAGCGTCTGGGCGCCCTGTACGGCTACGCGCGCATGCGCCGCGACGAGGACAATGCCAACCCCGTTTATCAGGCGCTCGTCGCCCGCATTCAAGCGCTGGCGACCCGCCTCTCGACGGCAGTTTCCTTCGTCGCGCCCGAGCTGCTGGCCGCGCCCGAGGGCTATCTTGAGTCCGTGCGCGCAAACCCGGACTTCTCCGACTATGATATGTACGTGGACGATCTCATTCGCCGCCGCCCGCACACGCTGTCGGCCGCCGAGGAAAAGCTCGTGGCCATGGCGGGCGACGTGGCCAACGCGCCCGGAACGATTTACGACATGCTCACCGACGCCGACATGCGCTTCCCGGAGATCACCGACGAAGCCGGCGACAAGCTGCGCGTGACCCACGCTAACTACATTCCGCTGGTCATGAGCCGCGACGCGCGCGTGCGCAGGGATGCGTTCGACGCGCTGTATACCACCTATCGCTCGTTCTCCTCCACGATACCCGCCGTGTACGCCGCCAGCGTGCAGGCCGACATTTTCAGCGCCCGCGCCGGGAAGCACAAAAGCGCGCTCGCGGCCAGCCTGTACCCCGACAACATTCCCGAGAGCGTATACGATAACCTGATTCTCGCCGTGAACGAGCACCTGCCGTCGCTCCAGAAATTCGTGCAGACGAACGCGAAGCTGAACGGCATCGACCGCATGCACTTCTACGACCTGTACCTCGCGCCGGAGCTGGGCTTCGACGTGAAGCTGCCGTTTAACGAGGCCTACGACCTTGTGATCGACTGCCTGAAGGTGCTGGGCGAGGATTACTGCGACGTGCTCCGCCGCGCGCGCGACGAGCGCTGGATCGATCCCTTCGAAAACGAGGGCAAGTCCTCCGGCGCGTATTCGTGGGGCACGTATGCCACGCATCCCTACGTGCTGATGAGCTACAAGCCCGACCTCGACCACCTGCAAACCATCGCCCATGAAATGGGGCACTCGCTGCACACGTGGTATTCCAACACCCAGCCCTTCCCGAAGAGCGACTATTCGCTGTTCGTCGCCGAGGTCGCCTCGACCGTGAACGAGGTGCTGGTGCTGATGGAGCTGATGGATCGCCACCCGGAAAAGAACGCGCAGGCCTACCTGCTTTACAGCCTGCTGGATTCCTTCCGCGGCACCGTGTTCCGCCAGACGATGTTCGCCGAGTTCGAGAAGAGCAGCCACGAGATGGCCGAGCGCGGCGAGGCGCTCACCGTCGAAAGCCTGAACGCCGTGTACGCCGACCTCAACAAAAAGTACTACGCCAATCTGGAGTACGACGAGCTGATTGCCTACGAATGGATGCGCATCCCTCACTTCTACCGCGCATTCTACGTGTACAAGTACGCCACCGGCTTCTCCGCCGCCATGGCGATTGCCGGCATGATTCGCCGCGAGGGCGCGCCCGCCGTGGAGCGCTATAAGCGCTTCCTGCACGCGGGCAGCAGCCTCTACCCCATCGACGCGCTGAAGCTGGCGGGCATCGATATGTCCTCGCCCGAGCCGGTTCGGAGCGCGCTGAACGAATTTGACGCGCTGCTCGAAAAATACATTGCCGTGACCGGGAAGTGAAACCGATGACAGGAAAGGAAATCCTCCAGATCGCCCTCAGGCAGTCGGCCGTGGATTGCAGCTGCGCGCCGGAGGACTTCCTTTCCTCCGAAAACGCGGCCTTCCCATCCAAAAAGCAGCCGGGAGCGCGAAAATATCTCGCTCTCCCTCAGCTTCTGGATTTCGTCAGCTATGGCCACGCTATCGTCGTTTCCGGACGGGAAGACCTTCTTCCGCTCGCCCGGAAGCATATGGAAGCCTTTCCCGGCCACACCGCGTTCGAAGCCGCCGGAATTGTTTCCCTCGCCCGCGCGCTCGCGCCCTTGAGTCTCGCGCCCGTGTACGACGGCGAATATTTCCTGCCCGACCCCGAGCGGCTGCATGCGCATGCCTGCCCGTTTCCGCTTCGCGTGCTGGAAAAAGACGCGCTGACCGGTCTGTACCGCCCCGAATGGAGCAACGCGCTGTGTGAGCGCCGCCGCGAGCTGGACATGCTGGCTGTCGGCGCGTATGACGGCAGTACGCTCGTCGGCCTTGCGGGCTGCTCCGCCGACTGCGAAACCATGTGGCAGATCGGCGTGGACGTTCTTCCCGAATACCGCTCTCTCGGCATTGCCAAGGCGCTGACCAGCCGTCTGGCGCTCGAGACCCTGCGCCGCGGCAGGGTTCCCTTCTACTGCTGCGGCTGGGCGAACATCTCCTCCGCGCGAAACGCCCTCGCCTGCGGCTTTCGCCCCGCGTGGGCGCAGCTGACCGTGAAGCCGGTCGAGGATTCATCATTATAATAGGAAGTATCACTGCCGATTCTAACGAAAATGCCGGGATAAGGCTCCCGGCTTGCCGCAGACAGCGGGCGTTTTTCAGCGCGACGCTGTTTTTTCTTATCTCTCGACCATGATGCGTTTGATGTGTTCATATAATTATTCAACGCGCCCCTGCAGGCATCGTTCACAGTCTTTCACTCGCTGCACCCACAGCATTCAAACGGAACACCGGCGCGATGGGGCTTTCGCCGCGCAGACCCTCCGGGATATGCAGCACCGCGTGATTCTCGAACGTCTCCACGCGCACGGGCGCGCCGGAGCCGAGCAGCTTCGCTTCGCGCACATCCGGCAGCGGAACGGTCACGCTTCCGCCCATCGTTTTTCCCTCCGGCAGCCGCCAGAGCGCGTAGCGCGCATGGGCGTTCTGGGTAAACGACCACTCGCCGTCGAAGTACGGCGCCAGCGCGCGCGTTTCAAAAATCGCCTCGCCGTGCACTCGCAGCCAATCGCCCAGCTCCAACGCGCGCTCGCGGGCGCGCAGGGGCAGGCGGCCGTCCGGCTGTGCGCCGATGTTCAGCGCCATATTGCCGCCCTTGCCCACCACGTCGATCAGCAAATGCGTCAGCGTGCGCAGCGGCTTCGGCACGTCCTCATAGCCGAAGGCAAACGAATGACCGATCGTGATGCAGCTCTCCCACGGCACTGAAATGTAATGGTCGGGCACCTGCTGCTCGGGGGTGATGTAGTTTTCCGTCTCACCGCCGATCGTGCGGTCGGCGAGAATCAGCCCCGGATTGATCCTCCGCGCCCGCTCGGCCAGCTCCATCAGCCGGATGTCCTGATGGTTGCGCGGGCCAACCTGCCCGCCGTCCAGCCACAGAATGTCCACCGGCCCCAGCTTCGTAACCAGCTCCATCAGCTGATTGTGCGTAAATTCGATATACTTTTCCCACAGCTCCGGCCGCTCGCGCGGGTCGTAGGTCGGATTGCGCCAGTGCGCCACCGGCAGCTCGCAGCCCGGCGCCCAGTACCACGGGCAGTGCCAGTCCGGCTTGGAGAAGTACGGCGCAATGTGAATGCCGCGGGCGCGGAACGCGTCAAACAGCACCTTGGCGATATTCGCGTACTGATGCGTGTGAAACGGGCAGTCCGCGCCGGTCACCTTGTAGTCGCTGTACGCGGTGTCGTACATGCAGAAGCCGTCGTGATGCTTCGTCGTGAAGATAAAATAGCGGAAGCCGACGCGCGCGGCGAAGTCCGCCCATTCGTGCGGCTGAAAGCGCAGCGGATTGAACGACCGGTTCAGATCAAAATACTGCCTGCGGAACAGCTCCGCGTCCGGCTCCCACGTGTAATCCTTGCGCGCCCAATCCGCGTCGCCGTCCGACAGCGGCCAGCTTTCGCAGATTCCCAGCTCCGAATACGCGCCCCAGTGCACCATCAGCGCCAGCTTCTGATCTCGAAACCATTCCAGCCTTTCGCGCACCGCCGCCTCCTTTGGAACGACGTACTTCTCCTCCTCCGAATGATTGATAATGTCCCCGCGCAGAGCCTCGATCAATTCAGACATGCCGCGTCCTCCTTCGTCCGTTTTTTCTTCCATTCTAACATATTTTTCCGCGTTCCGCCACCCGTTTGAGAACAAAAAATCCGTCCCCGAAAAACAGCTTTTGCTTTTCGAAGACGGAGATGCGTCTGCCCTATTTCCATTCAAAGCGCTCGCACAGGAGCGTCGTGCCCTCGCGGGTTACGGTCAGGACGCCCGGGCCGGTTTCGGCCAGCCGGGTCTGCCCGTCGGCGGTCACGCGCACCGTGCCCGCGACGACCTCGGCGGCATATTCAGCGTGCCGCGGCAGGATGGCTGCGTCGCCCTCCCGCGTGCGCAGCACCAGCCGTTCGGCCTCGCCGTCAAACGCGGCGCGCCGCGGCGCGACAATTTTCAGGTGGAACCCGTTCACGGTTTATTTCCCTGCCTTCCTGAGCACGTCGTCGATGCCGCCCGCGAAGAGGAACGCGCTTTCCGGGATGTCGTCATGCTTGCCCTCGATGATCTCGCGGAAGCCGCGCAGCGTTTCGGCAATGGGCACATAGCGCCCCTCCATTCCGGTGTACTGCTCGGCGACGGAGAACGGCTGGCTCAGGAATCGCTGCACCTTGCGGGCGCGCGCGACGGTCAGCTTGTCCTCCTCGGACAGCTCGTCCATGCCCATGATGGCGATGATGTCCTGCAATTCCTTATAGCGCTGCAGAATGCTCTGCACGCCGCGGGCGATTTCGTAATGCTCTTTTCCGACGATCTCCGGCGCGAGGATGCGGCTGGTGGAATCCAGCGGATCCACGGCGGGATAGATGCCCAAGGACGATATAGCGCGGCTTAACACCGTCGTCGCGTCCAGATGCGCGAATGTCGTGGCCGGCGCGGGGTCGGTCAGGTCGTCCGCCGGAACGTACACGGCCTGAATGGACGTGATCGAGCCCTTGCGGGTGGAGGTGATTCGCTCCTGCAGCGCGCCCATTTCGGTCGCCAGCGTCGGCTGATAGCCGACGGCGCTGGGCATGCGCCCCAGCAGCGCGGAAACCTCGCTGCCCGCCTGCGTAAAGCGGTAAATGTTGTCGATGAACAGAAGCACGTCCTGCTGCTCCTCATCGCGGAAATATTCCGCCATCGTAAGGCCGGACAGCGCCACGCGCATACGCGCTCCCGGCGGCTCGTTCATCTGTCCGTACACGAGCGCGGTCTTGCCGAGCACGCCGGACTCCTTCATTTCATTATACAGATCGTTGCCCTCGCGGGTACGCTCGCCCACGCCCGCGAACACGCTGATGCCGCCGTGCCGGCGGGCAATGTTGTTGATCAGCTCCATGATGATGACCGTCTTGCCCACGCCCGCGCCGCCGAACAGACCAACCTTGCCGCCCTTGGCGTAGGGCGCGATCAGGTCGATGACCTTGATGCCGGTTTCGAGGATTTCCGTGGACGTCTGCTGCTCGTCATACGGCGGCGGCAGACGGTGAATCGGCCATTTCTCCGCGGTTTCCGGCGCGCGCATGCCGTCAATCGGCTCGCCGAGCAGATTGAACATGCGTCCTAAGCACTTATCGCCCACCGGCACCTCAATCGGAGAACCGGTATCGACGCACGCCGCGCCGCGCGCGAGTCCATCCGTTGAATTCATGGAAATCAGGCGCGCCACGTTGTCGCCGACGTGCTGCGCGACCTCCATCACCAGCGTTTTCCCGTTCACCTCGGTGGTGACGGCGTTTCGCATGGCGGGCAGCTGCCCGTCCGCAAATTTCACGTCCACGACAGGCCCGATCACCTGCACGACGATGCCCGTATTCATGCCCTTCATCCTTCCTGATTCTCCGCGCCCGCGACAATCTCGGTCAGCTCCTGCGTGATCGCACCCTGCCGCGCGCGGTTGTATTGAAGCCTCAGCCGGTCGATCATCTGTCCGGCGTTGCGGGTCGCGCTGTCCATGGCCATGCGCCGCGCCGCGGTCTCGCACAGAAACGCTTCCCGCGCCGCCGCGTACAGCATGCCGGTCAGCGCCGTTTTGACCGCCGCATCGAAAATGTCCTCCGGCGCCGGTTCAAAGAGCATCTGCTCCTTTGGCGCGGACTCGTCTCCCTTTTCAAGGGGAAGCAGCCTTGTAACGACCGGTTCCTGCGAAAGCATCGAGTGAAACTCGGTATGCACCAGCTCCACGCGCGTCCAAAAGCCGTTCTGATAGCCCACGATCACCTGCGCCGCGGCGCGTTCCGCCGCGCCGACATCAAACGTCTCCACGCGCGCGAACGCATTGTCCGCGATTTCCGCGCCGTTCGCCGCAAGGCTTTCCGCTGCCTTCCGGCCGACCGGCAGGCAGACGCATTCGCCCGAACGCATTCGCTCTGCCGCCAGACGCAGAACGCCGCTGTTGTAGCCGCCCGCCAGTCCGCGGTCGCCCGCGATTACGATCAGAAGCGTTTTGCCTTCCTTTTCACCCTGCAAAAACGCGCTTTGCGTGCCCGGCGGCGCGTAGCGCGCCAGCGTATTCAGCGTTTCCTTCGCCGCGGCAAAGAACGGACAGCTTGCGTCCCGCTCCTCCCGCGCGCGGCGAATGCGCGACGCGGCGACCAGCTGCATGGCATGCGTCAGCTGCCGCGTGCTTTCCACACTGCGGATGCGCGTTTTAATCTCCTTCATCGACGCCCCGGCCATCGACTACGCCTCCCGCCCGGCGAGGAAATCGTCCGTGAACCGGCAAATCGCCTCGTCCAGCTTCTGCCAGCCTTCGTCCGTCAGATTGCCCGTTTCACGAATCTCCTTCAGAAGCGGCTCGTGCTGCGCGCGCATGCGCTCGTACAGCGCCCGTTCGTATTCGCGCACGTCCGAAGCCTTCACGTCCTTCAGCCGGTCGTTGACCACGGCGTACAGGATGCACACCTGATCCTCCACCGCCACCGGCTCGTTTCGTCCCTGCTTCAGCACCTCCACGATGCGCTCGCCCTGCTGAAGCCGCGCGCGGGTGTCCGCGTCCAAATCGCTGCCGAACTGCGCGAACGCCTGCAGCTCGCGGTACTGGCTGTAGAGCAGCTTCAGCGTGCCCGCGACCTTCTTCATGGCCTTGATCTGCGCGTTGCCGCCGACGCGGGACACCGAAATGCCCGGGTTCACGGCGGGCATGATCCCCTCGTGGAATAGCTCGCTCTCCAGATAGATCTGCCCGTCGGTAATGGAAATCACGTTTGTGGGAATATACGCGGACACGTCGCCCGCCTGCGTTTCGATGATCGGCAGCGCCGTAAGGCTTCCGCCGCCGTATTCCGGCGCGAGCCGCGCCGCGCGCTCCAGCAGACGGCTGTGCAGATAGAACACGTCGCCCGGATACGCCTCGCGTCCCGGCGGGCGGCGAATCAGAAGCGACAGCGCGCGATAGGCAACGGCATGCTTGCTCAGATCGTCATAGACAATCAGCACGTCCCGACCCTTGTCCATGAAGTACTCGCCCATGGCGCAGCCGGAATACGGCGCGATATATTGCATCGGCGCGGATTCGGAGGCCGTCGCAGATACGACGATGGTGTATTCCATCGCGCCCGCGCGGGTCAGCTGCTCCACCAGCTGTGCCACGGTGGACTGCTTCTGGCCGATGGCCACATACACGCATACGACGTTTTTGCCCTTCTGGTTGATAATCGCGTCGGTCGCAATGGCCGTTTTTCCGGTCTGGCGGTCGCCGATAATCAGCTCACGCTGACCGCGGCCGATGGGAATCATCGAGTCGATGGCCTTAATGCCCGTCTGAAGCGGCACGCTGACGCTCTTTCTCTCAATGATGCCGGGCGCGTCGTGCTCCACGGGGCGCAGCTCGGCGGCGTCCACCGGGCCTTTGCCGTCAATCGGCTCGCCCAGCGCGTTCAGCACGCGTCCAATCAGCTTTTCGCCCGCGGGAACGGAAACAACCCTGCCCGTGCGCTCGACGCGCGTACCTTCGGCAACGTCCCTGTCCTCGCCCAAGAGCGCGACGGCAACGCTGTTTTCCTCCAGATTCATCGCCATGCCGTAGCCGCCCGTGGCAAAATGCAGAAGCTCTCCGGCCACGCACCTGTCCAGCCCGGACACGCGCGCAATGCCGTCGCCCACAATCAGCACCGTGCCGGTATCGGCTTCGGACACCTTCGCTTCATAATTTTTGATCTGCTCCCGTATGACGCGGGAGATTTCTTCCGGCTTCAGCCGCATGATTTCGTCCTCCTGCCGTCAGGCGTCCGTGCGCAGCGCCTGTCCGATTTCGTCGATCCGGTTCCTGAGCGTGTTGTCATACGTGCGCCCCTCGACGCTCACCCGCACGCCGCCCAGCAGCGACGCGTCCACCTGCGTCTCAAGAAGAATGGTCTTCCCGGTGAGCGCCCGCAGCTTTTCGGTCAGCGCCGCGCGCTGCTCGTCCGTAAGCGGACGGGCGGTGACCGCCTGCGCCACGGCGATACCGTGATCCCGGTACTCGTTTTCCCGAAAGCGCTTCACGCACGCGGAGAACTCCCCCGCGCCGCCGCGCACCGCGATCAGCTTCACAAAATTCAGCAGATACGGATGCGCCCGCTCCCGAAGCGCCGCGTCAATCAGCCCCTCGCGCTCCTCCCGGGGCAGCGCGGGGTTGCCAATCAGGGTGAGATATCGGGGCTCGGCGGCAAAGCACTCATTCAGCGCCTCGGCTTCCTCCAAAATCCGCTCCTCAATCCCCTCGCCGCGCGCAAGGGAATACAGCGCGTCGCCGTATTCGGCGGCAAACTCCGTCACGGCTCATCACCCGCGCTTTTTATAAATTCCTCCACCAGCCGGTCGTGATCCTCGCGCGTAACCTCGCGCTCCACCACCCTGCCGGCAATGTCCACAGCCATATCGGCCAGCTCGTCCCGAGCCTCCCGCAGCGCCTTGCGCTTCTGAAGCTCAATGTCCTCCTCGGCGCGGCGGCGCAGCTGCACGGCCTCGCCGCGCGCGTTCTCCACGATCTCGTCGCCCCGGCGGCGAGCGCTGTCCTGCGCCGCGGCAATCAGCTCGTCGGCCTCCCTGCGCGCGCCGGATATGCGTTCGTCATACGCCTGCTTCAGCGCCTGCGCTTCCTTCTGCGCGTCCTCGGCCTTCTGATACATGCCGCCGATTTCCGCCTGCCGCTGCTCAAGCACTGCGTTCACGGGCTTGAACAGAAACCTTTTCAGAATCAGCGTCACAATCAGCAGATTGACGACCTCGAAAATCATCGTCCACGGCGTCAGGGATACAAATTCCTGAACCTCTCCCGGCATACTTCGTCACTCCCGTATATTAACCGAGCTTGCCGATCAGCGGATTGACAAACAGCAGAATCAGCGCGATAACCAGCGAATAGATACCGGTCGTCTCCGCCATGGCGACGCCCAGAATCATCGTGGACGTGACCTCGCTCTTGCACTCCGGCTGGCGGCCGATGGCCTCCAGCGCCTTCGCGACGGCGTTGCCTTCACCGATACCGGGGCCGAGACCCGCGATCATTGCCAGACCCGCGCCAATCGCCGACGCGGCGAGCACGATTGCCTTCGACAGATACTTTACTTCTTCCATTCCCATTGAGATAGCCCTCCCGTCTCCTTGTCCGTTTCGTTATTGCGCAGCCGCCGACACATACGCCATGGTCAGCATGCTGAAGATAAACGCCTGTATGCAGCTGGAAAAGATGTCAAAATACAGCGACAGCACCGCCGGTATGCCAACCTGAAAGAACGGAATGCTCGCCAGCGCGCCCGGCAGGAATTTGAACACCGCCGCCGACAGCGCGGACAGCGCCGCGTATACCAGCGCCGTAACCACCGTTCCGGAGGCGACGTTCCCGAAATGACGGAACGCCATCGAAATCGGCGTGGCAATTTCGGAAACGATGTTCATCGGCAGCATGACCGCGACCGGCTCGACATAGCCCTTCAGATAGCCAAGGATGCCGTTAGCCTTGATCTTGTAATACGTGATCAGCGCAAACACCATCAGCGACCAGCCGACCAGTGTAGACAGATCACCCGTAGGCGCGTACAGACCCACCATGCTCGACAGGCTGCACAGCGCCGAAAGCGCCATAATCGCCGCGATCAGGGGCGGGTAATCGCGAAACGCCTCGCCCATGTTCGTCTTCACGAGGCCGTTCACCTTCGTCACGATCCACTCGGCGATCATCTGCCGCTTCGTGCCCCCGCGAACCGTAAGCCCGCGCGTCAGAACGCGGCAAATCACGAAGATCACCAGCATGATCAGCCACGTGTTCACCACCGTCTCCGTGATCACGACGCTCCCGAAGCGCACAAGAATTTTCGCGCCCGAAATTTCAATGCTGTTCATAGCTTCTCCTGCGTCTTGTCCTGCTTCTTCTTTTTAAAGTGCTCAATCGCCGGAACGATCATCACGACGGCGCGCGGCGCAAGCAGCATCGCCGCTGCCGCGGCCCAGTTAAACATCGGCGCCTCCACCGCCACGATGAACACGGCGGCCATCAGAAGCAGCCGCAGAAGATAGCTCGCGCGCATGTGTCTCTTTCCGCGCTTCTGATCGGCGCTGCCCTCCTCCACGATGTGCTGCACCGTCAGCCCCAGAAGCAGGAAGCAGACAATCGCGCACGCGCCGCCCAGCAGCCCGCCAAGCACAATCGTGTAATCAAACGCTCCGGCAGCCAGTGCCGCGGCGCACACCAGCGCAAAGCACGCCAGCGTGCCCCACGCAACGCGCACGGTTTCCTTTTTTACCGCCGGCTGAATCGCCATAAGCATCCCCCTCGCAGCATCGTTTGCCCTGTATTATATCCAACCTTTTCCCAAAATCAAGTGCTTTTCGGAACACTCAACCCAATCTGAAATTTGACAGCTTCGGCGTCATATTTTCATCTCTATTTCAACACTTAACATATAACGTCCATATACTGGCGGCTTCTTGGCGTAAAACAAAAAAAGACGGCCTTTACGACCGTCAAGCCTTGCAGGATGACGCGTGCATCCTGCAAGGAAAATCCATCTCCCCGAAGCGCGCTTCGGACGCAGCCTCGCGTTATTTGCTCACATCCATGGTCACGGCGCACTGCAAATTGAGCGGCTTCAGGCCGCTTCGGGCGGCGCCAAGGTAGTCCTTCCCCAGCATGTCGTAGAAGCTGCCGCTGACGTTCAGCTCGGGCAGCCGCCCGACCAGCTCGCCGTCCTCCATCAGGTAGGCCATCTGCACGGGCGTGGCAAAATGGCCGTCGGGCGTGGTGTCGCCGCCGGAGGCCATCACGATGTACACCGCCTTTCCGGGCACCAGCTCGCGCAGGGTCTGCGCGGTCGTATCCACATAAAACTGATTGAAGCCTATCGAGGGCACGCCGTCGTAGGCGGCCGCCGCCGTACCGAGGTTGGACAGGCCGAACTGCTCCGCCGATTTCTTGGTGGTCAGCAGGCCGGTCAGCGTTCCCTTCTCGATCAGCGCGGGGCGCAGATCGGGCGCGACGCAGCCCTCGTCGTCAAAGAAGCACACGCCAGTATTCGTCGCGGGGTTCATGTCGATTCGCAGGGACAGCTTGTCCGAGAACGCCTTCTGCCCCAGCCTGCCGCTGAGCAGCGACGCGCCTGAGACGTACATTTCAGCGACAAAATGCTGAAGGAACGTGCCAAACAGCGCATACGCGTTCATCACCACGGGATAGCGCCCGGGCTCGAGGTCGGCCGGGGTATAAAACGCGTCGTATTCCTTCTTAAACTGTGCCAGCAGCCCCTCCTCGTCGAAGCAGTCGCCCTCGTATACAAGGGCAGTATCAAACAGGTTGCCCGACCCGCGGTTCTGCGCCAGCAGGCCAATTTCCATGCTGCTTCTGGAGCTGACCAGATGCCGCCCCAGCGAATTGCGATATTCCGTCCTCGCGTCGGTCATGCTGATTTTATTGGAAAGCGCAAACCGCGGGCACATCTCGCCCAACCGATCCAGAAAGCGCTGCATGGTGGGAATGAACTTGGGCACGGGGATGATTTCCTCGTTGTGCGCCTCTTCCCGCTCCAGCGCGCCCTCCAGCCTGCAGGGATAGGGAATGCCCTGCGCCAGCGCCCTGACGGCCTTCTTCTCCAGCGCGCGTTCGTCCGCCGTGCCCAGACAGCCCGCCACGCCGATGCAGCCTTTTTCGTACACGCGAACGGTGCCGGTCGTTTCCTCCTGCTCGCGGAAGCTGTCAATTTTGCCGCCGGTCACGTTCAGGGTAACGGAGCGGCTGGTTTTCGTCAAAAACTCTTTTTCCATGGCGTTTTCACCTCACTGCACATTCATGGACGATACGCGGACATACGGGCCGCCGAAGCCCACGGGCAGATTCATCTGCTCCATTTTGCCGCAGCCGCCGGTTACAAACGACAGCATATGCACGTCGCGCGTCAGCCCGTCGATTAAACCGAGGGTCTCAAACACGGAGCCGGTCAGCACGCTGATCTGCACCGGCCGCCCGAGCCTGCCGTCCACAATCTCGTAGGCCAGACTGGGCGCGATGGTAAAGGTGCTCATGCCGCTGCCGTGACGGATGGTCTTGATAAAATAGCCCTTCTTGATGGGCGCAATCAGCTGATCGAAATCCAGATTGCCGCCCTCAATATACGTGTTGGTCATGCGAACGATGGGCTCGAAGCTGCAATCGATGGCGCGGGCGTTGCCCGTCAGCTCCTCGTCCAGCGCGGCGGCGGTCTGCGCGCTGTGCAGCCGACCCGCCAGCACGCCGTTTTTAATCAGATAGTTCTTGCGCGCCTTCGTTCCCTCGTCGTCATAGGGCACATAGCCGCAGCCGGGCAGACCGCCCCACTCGGCGATGGACAGGATGGGCGCGCCTACGTTTTTGCCCAGCTGCCATTCGTCCCGCATGGTTTCGTCCGAAAGCATAAAGTCCGATTCGGACTTATGGCCGAAGGACTCGTGCGCGAACACGCCCGCGGCCTCCGGCGACAGCACCACGGGGTATTTCCCCGGCTCGACGGGCACGGAGTTTCTCATGAACGCCGCCTGCTCCGCCACGGCCGCGCGGATCTCCTCCGTCAGATTCTTCAGCTCGTCAAAGCGAATCGCGCCCTTCTGCCAGTGGCCGGAGAATTTCTTTTCGCCCTCCGTCATGCTGCAATAGAAGGACAGGCCGCAGGTCTGATAATCATACGTAATGTCCGCGCCCAGACTGGACTGGAAGTGGAACACGCTGTTTCGGTCAAGGTACGTTCCCTCGGGCATGGTCACGCACGCGTCCTCGGTCAGAAGCGGCAGATACGACTTGAGCAGCGCCTGCTT
>CAVERI010000034.1:0-27363 GCA_963618055.1 bacterium
AAGATGCGGGCTTGGCGGGGGTGGCTGGTTGGGCTGGGGCTGCTGGCGGGGGTGGCGGTGGTTTGTCTGCGGGCGGGTGCGGTGGTGCGGGTCGCGCTGGGGGCGCTGGCCTTGGCGTATCTGGCGGAGCCGGCGGTGGAGCGGCTTTCGAGCAGGGCGGGGCGCGTCGGGGCGGCGCTGATCGTGTTTCTCGGCGGCGGCTTGCTGGCGGCGGGGCTTTTCGCGGCGCTGATTCTTCCGGCTTGCAGGCAGCTTCTCTATCTTCCTGCGGGGATTTCCGCCGCGCTGGAGGAGACGCGAGGGACAGTCGCGCGGCTTTCGGCGCATATCCCGGAGGCCGTTCTGCCCGGCGCGGAGACGCTGAGCCGCGTTGCGCGGCAGCTCACCTCGGCGCTCGCGTCCGGCGCGGCTCGGCTTCTTTCGGCGCTGTCGGGGTTCGCCGTCTCCGCCGTGCTGGCGTTTTTCTACCTTCTGGACTGGAACCGGCTGTCCATACGGCTGGCGCTGCTCGTGCCGTCTGCGTGGCGGGCACGGGCGATTTGCGCGGCGCGGAGCGTGCGGCGCGAGCTGGGCGCGTATCTGCGCGGGCAGCTTGTGGTGATCGCGACTGTGTCCGCGCTGGCGATCGCCGTGCTGTACGCCACGCGCACGCCTCTGGCGGCGGCGCTGGGCGTTCTGTACGGCATGCTGAACGCGATTCCGTACTTCGGGCCGCTGATCGGCACGATTCCGCCCGTCGCGGCCGCGCTGGCCGGAGGCTGGCGGCGCGCGCTTCTGACGCTGGGGATGCTTCTGCTCGTGCAGCAGATCGACAATTACGGCATTTCGCCGCGCGTAATGAGCGCCGCGGCGGTGCTGCTGGCCGTCTCCATCGGGTCGGCGCTGGGCGGCGTGTGGGGAATGTTTCTGGCGCTGCCGGCATACGTTGCCGCGCGCTCTCTCTGGCGCGCGTTCTCCGATGCGCCGGAGGAAAGCGGCGCGCGCTTCTGACGCTGGGGATGCTTCTGCTCGTGCAGCAGATCGACAATTACGGCATTTCGCCGCGCGTAATGAGCGCCGCGGCGGTGCTGCTGGCCGTCTCCATCGGGTCGGCGCTGGGCGGCGTGTGGGGAATGTTTCTGGCGCTGCCGACATACGTCGCCGCCCGCGCCCGCGAATGAGAAATAGGCGCGGCTTAGCTCGCGCATCGTCCTTCCGCGCGGAAACGGTGATAATTATCTCTTTGGTTTCATAGATTGTTCATTCTGCGCGAAAAATTTGCAGTTATAGGCGGAATCTTGGCAACTTTATGACAGCAACTAATGTTAAAATATGAGCGAATAGACTTGCCGGAGGCGGGAAATGTGCAGCCTGTCCTACCGCGACGGCAAGCTATGCCGCGCATACTCCATTCTATAAGGAGGTATCTTCCGTGCTGACCGTCGTGTACTGTATCTCGTTCTTCTCGGTAGCCATCGCCATTGCCTTTGCTGTCTACCTTCACCTTTGGGTGAAAAGTCAGCCCGTGGAAAACAAAACCATCCAGAATGTCTCCCAGCTGATAAAAGAAGGTGCGAACACCTTCATGCGCAAGGAGTACAAGATGCTGGCCGTGTTCGCGCTGGCGGCAGCCGTCGTGCTGTTCATTCTGCTTCCGACGCCGATCTGGAAGGCGGAAAGCTATGTACCGAACCTTCGCATGGTCATTGCCTATCTGGCGGGCACGGTTTTTTCGGCCATCGCGGGCAAGATGGGCATCATCGTCGCAACGGCGTCCAACGGCCGCTGCGCGGAGGCGGCGCAGAAGGACATTAAGGCTTCCTTCCTGATCGGCTTCCGCGGCGGCGCGGTCATGGGTCTGGCGGTCGTGGGCATCAGCCTCTTCGGCGTGGCCGGCATCCTGCTGCTCTTTGGCGACACCACCATTTCGCTGGGCTTCTCCTTCGGCGCAAGCTCGCTGGCGCTGTTTGCGAAGGCGGGCGGCGGCATCTTCACCAAGACGGCCGACGTCAGCGCCGACCTGACGGGCAAGGTTGAGCTGGGCATCCCGGAGGACGACCCCCGCAACCCCGCCGTTATCGCGGATAACGTGGGCGACAACGTTGGCGACGTGGCCGGCATGGGCGCGGATCTGTTCGACTCCAACGTGGCGGCCATGACCTCCGCGCTGGTCATCGCGACGGCGCTGCCCGAGGCCACCGGCGCGAACGTGGCCATGGTGTTCCTGTACGCGGCGCTGGGTCTGATCGCCTCCATCATCGGCATTGCCACGGCGCGCATCGGCGAGGGCTCCACGCCCACGAAGGCGCTGAACTCCTCCACCTACGTAACCTCCGGCATTTTCCTCGTGCTGACCGCACTGGCGACGCTGGTGTGCCCCGGCTTCTCGTGGCGCATCTGGGGCGCTTCCGCGGTAGGTCTTCTGGTCGGCGTCATTATCGGCATCACGACCGACTACTTCACCGACGACAGCAAGCCCATCGTTCAGAAGGTGGCGCACGCCTCCCGCTCGGGCTCCGCGTTTACGGTGCTTTCCGGCATTTCCTACGGCTTTATCTCGGCGCTGCCGGCCATGATCGGCATTGCGGTTTCCGCTCTTGCGGCGTATAAGCTGTGCGAGCCTGTTTCGACGGAATACGCGCTGTTCGGCATTGCCATGGCGGCCGTCGGCATGCTCTCCATCGTCGGCATGATTATCTCCAACGACGCGTATGGCCCCATCGTGGATAACGCGCGCGGCCTTGCGGAAATGGGCGGCCTTGGCGAGGAAACCATCCGCGTGGCCGACGAGCTGGACAGCGCCGGCAACACGGTGAAGGCCGTGACCAAGGGCTTCGCCATCGGCGCGGCGGGTCTGACCGTTATCTCCCTGCTGGGCGCTTACATGTCCGAGGCGAACGCAGCCCTTGCGGCCGCGGGTCGCGAGCTGCTGACCGGCTTTGACCTGATGAACCCCGTGGTCTTCTTCGGCATGCTGATCGGCGCGGCGATTCCCGCCGTGTTCTCCGCCATGCTGATTCTGGGCGTTGACAAGAACGCGCAGCGCATGGTGGCCGAGATTCACCGCCAGTTCCGCGAAATTCCCGGCCTGCGCGAGGGCAAAGAGGACGCGAAGCCCGAATACAGCCGCTGCATCGACATTGCGACCGCCGGCGCGCTGCGCGAGCTGATTCCGGCCGGCTTGATGACCATCGTGGCCACCCTGATCGTAGGCTTCATCGGCGGCCCGAGCGCCATTGGCGGCTTCCTCATGGGCAACATCGTCAGCGGTCTGCTGCTGTCCCTGTTCATGTCCAACTCCGGCGGCCTCTGGGACAACTCCAAGAAGTACGTCGAATCCGGCAACGAGGGCGGCAAGGGCTCCGAGGCTCACAAGGCTGCCGTGGTGGGCGATACGGTAGGCGATCCCTTCAAGGATACCGCCGGCCCCTCCATCAACACGCAGATTACCGTTGTTTCGCTGGTTGCTTCCCTGATGTCCGCGATTTTCGTGGCCTTCTCGCTGTTCTAAACAAACGCGCGGGAGCCGGCGGCGCCGAAGAGCGCTGCCGACTCCTTTTTCATGACCTCCGAAGGCGGATTTCTCGAGTTTTACGGAAAACCGCTTGACAGGAACGGGCGAATCACTTATAATAAGGGTCGCGTTTGACCGCGTGTGGAAGCGTATCGAAGTGGTCATAACGGCCCTGACTCGAAATCAGGTGACGGGAAACCGTCCGTGGGTTCGAATCCCACCGCTTCCGCTCGTCCGTTCGGAATGAATTTTCCGGACGGATTTTGTTTGACGCGAAATTTCCCGGCGAACGGCGCGGCAGAGGGAGATTTTGGGGAACAAAACGGCGGGAAAATTCGTCAAAAATGTGTCAGGCAGGCCGCAGAGCCTGCGCAAACGAGAGAAAGACAGGAGGAAGTTACGCATGAAGAAGCTGATGGCACTGGTACTGGCGCTTATGACGGCGTGCGTCTGCGTGTCGCCCGCGCTGGCCGGCACGTATACCACCTTGGAGACGGGCGACGAGATGCTGGTGGGGAACTGCAGCTCCGCGCCGCTGTACGCGTCCTACGAGCGCGGGGGCGGACGCATTCTGACCTACGTGCCCGCGGGCGAGGTGGTTCTGTACATCGCGGCGATGGATCTGTACACCTGCGTGGCCTACGACAACTACCTCGGATACATGAGCGAGGACTATCTTTCGAAGCTGCCCCGCTACAGCAGCGAGAGCTTCCGCTTCCCGACCGGAAAGAGCTCGTCCTCAACCAACGATTCCTCGTCCTCGTGGGACACCTCGCACGCGTCCGGCGAGAACGCGTTCACCTTCCGCGGAAGAAGCGCCGACCCGAACCAGAAGATTTCCACGCGCTCCGGCCCCGGCCTGAGCTACGTGAACGTTTCCACCTATCCGCAGTCGATCACCCCGGTGGCGTACTACCAGACGTTTGAGAAGAACTCCGTGTACTGGGCGTATATCGAGTTCACGTACAAAAACGCCCGCTACCGCCTGTACACCCCCACCAAGCGCCTGACGCTGCACGCCGACCTGCCCGCGTATAAGGAAACCACGTTCAGCGCGACCATCACCAAGGAGCTGGCCGTTTACTACGGCCCGGACTACAACTATGCCCGCTCCGAATTTGAGGCTGTCCCGGCAGGCGCGACCGTGAAGGGAATCTTCACGGAGAACGGCTGGCTGATGTTCGATTACACGCTGTCCAACGGCTCCCTCCACCGCGGCTGGGCGCCGCCGGAGTACTGGCGTTAAGCGGGGTCAAAACTTCTCCTTGCCGAACGAAGCCGTTTGTGTTATGATAGAATACGAAATCTTCATCAGGAAAGGACGACTCGCAACATGAAACATATGATTCGAATTCTGACGCTCCTGCTCGCGCTGGCGCTGCTGACGACCTGTGCGTTCGCGGAGAACGCGGCTACGGCGGCGGAAGCCACGGCGGCGGAAGCCACGGCGGCAGAGCTGGCGGACGACGCGGTGGTCGCCATTGCCGACGGCATCGAGATTACCCGGCAGGAGGTCGTCGCCTACGCGCAGCTGATGCAGTCCTACGGCTATCTGGACAGCGCGCTGGACTATGAGAGCGCCTTCAACTATATGCTGATTCTGAACATCGTGCCGAGGGTCAAGGTGGCCGAGGCGGGCGTGCGCACGCTGCTGGGCGATGACTACGACGCGCTTGAGCAGGAATACGCCGACAAGTTCGAGGACTCCGTGAAGGAGTACATGACCTCCGCCTACGGCGAGGACATCCCGGAGGACGAATACGAGGGCAAATACGCCGAGGCGCTGGAATACTTCGCGTCGCTGGGCTTCGATAAGGCGCTGTACATCAGCGACAGCCTCATCTACGACGCGTACGACAGGCTGCTCTCCGGCATGGATTTCCCCATCAGCGAGGAGGAAATTCTCAACACCTTCAACGAGACCGTCGAAATGCAGAAGAGCGCCATCACCGGCGCGGCGGCCTATGAGTACTACACCGGCATGGGCTATTCGGTGCTCTATCGCCCGGAGGGCTACCGCGGCATCACCCACATCCTTCTGAAGGCGGACGACGAGCTGACCAAGGCCTACAAGGAGGCCGCGGACGACGAGGCCAAGAAGGCCGCCGCGGACGCGATTGTCGAGAGCCTGAAGGACAAGATCGACGAGATCTACGCCCGTCTGGACAACGGCGAAAGCTTCGAAGCGCTGATCGCCGAATACGGCGAGGATCCCGGCATGACCGGCGACAACCTCACGGACGGCTACCCGGTGCACCGCGACAGCACTACTTATATGCAGGAGTTCACCGACGGCTCGTTCAGTGACAGGATGCTGAACGTCGGCGACGTGAGCGACCCCATCGTCACCAGCTACGGCGTGCACATCCTGCACTACGTGCGCGACATCCCCGGCGGCGCGGTGGACATGACCGACGAGATGCACGAGAGCATCTATGACTACCTCGTTGAGACCGCCCAGAGCGAGCAGATCGAGGCGTGGCGCGACGCGCTGACCATCGAATACACGGACGCGTATAACGCCCTCATCGGCAAGTAAGCCCCGCCGAAAATTCCTCCGAACCCGTTTTCCGGGCGCGGAGGAATTTTTTTCGGAGATTTTTTTGAAGAGCCGGTCACAAAAGCGTCCCGCCGCGCGTTTATAAGGCGAAGGAGTGTATACGATGCGATTGCAAAACGATGGGGATATTCAGCGCGTACTCTCGCTTTACGCGCTTCCGATTTATCGGCTGGCCTACGCCCGAACGCGCAGCCGAAGCGACGCGGAGGACGTCTGTCAGGAGGTCTTTCTGGAGCTCGTCAGCCGAAACCCGTCCTTCCCAAGCGAAAACGCGCGCCGCGCGTGGCTGGTTCGCGTGACGGTGAACAAGTCCAACAGCCTGTGGCGCTCGCTGTGGCGGCGGCGCGTCGAGCTTCGGGAGCAGGTGGAGGCGGCGGCGCAGGGCGGCGCGCCGGCCGCGCTGGCGGACGCGCTGTCCGCGCTGTCCGAGGACGACCGGACGCTGATTCACCTGTTCTATTATGAAGGGCTGAAATCCGGCGAAATCGCGAGCATATTGAAGCGCAAGCCCGACGCGGTGCGCAAGCAGCTGTCGAGGGCGCGCGGGCGAATGAAGACCATTCTCAGCGAGGAGGGCTTCGAATGAAGAGCATGGATCGGAAAATCAGAACCGCTGCGCAGCCCCGGCACGCGCGGACGGCGGACGAGCCTTCCCTGCCGAAGGCGCTTCGAGCGCCGAGCGCCGAGAAGGCGGGCGAAGGGCACCCCCAGCGGGAAGGACTTCCGATGCAGAATGTCCTGCGGGCGAAGGAGGGCCATGCCCGGCGGGAGGCGCTTCGAACGCAGAACGTCGAGCGCGAATCCAGAACCGCCGCGCAGCCCCGGCACGCGCGGACGGGCGAGGGGCATTCTTCACAGGGAGGATTTCAAATGCAGAGGGTTTATCGGGAATCCATGAGCGCCGCGCGTCCCTCCGGGCGGTTCCTTTCACAGCTGGAGGGCGAAATGCGGCGCGGGCTTCAAAAGCGCCGGACGCTGTCGCCGCGCCGGCTGCTGCTGCCCGCCGCCGCGGTGGCGGCGGTGTTTATGCTCGCGCTGGGTCTGGTGGCGCATCAGGCAAGGCGCGCGGGCGCGCCAACCTCCGCGCTCCAGCCGTTGAGCGCGGCCACACCGTCGGAAATCCGCACGGCGAGCGCGGGCGAAATTCAGACCGCCAGCGCGGGCGAAATCCGGACGGCAAGCCCGTCGGAAATCCGGACAGCCAGCGCGGGCGAAATTCAGACCGCCAGCGCGGGCGAAATCCGGACGGCAAGCCCGTCGGAAATCCGGACAGCCAGCGCGGGCGAAATTCAGACCGCCAGCGCGGGCGAAATCCGGACGGCAAGCCCGTCGGAAATCCGGACAGCCAGCGCGGGCGAAATTCAGACCGCCAGCGCGGGCGAAATCCGGACGGCAAGCCCGTCGGAAATCCGGACAGCCAGCGCGGGCGAAATTCAGACCGCCAGCGCGGGCGAAATCCGGACGGCAAGCCCGTCGGAAATCCGGACAGCCAGCGCGGGCGAAATTCAAACCGCCAGCGCGTCGGAGGCTGAGCCGCGCCGAAATACCGCTATGAGCGAGGAGGAGGCGCGCGCCCGGGTTTTGGAGGTCGACCGGGACGCCGCGAACGCGACGAACATCTTTGCGTTCCCCTGCGCCGAATCGGACGGCGCGTTCGTGGTCGTGCGGCAGACGCTGGACGACGCTACATGGACGACCAACGGGCGCGTGTGGTACGTCACAAAGGCGAACGCGTGGCTTCTCGCCCAGAAGGACGTGATCTGGAGCTGGACGCATGACCCTGACAGCTTCAGCCCGGAGGTCTTTTCCATCTGCCACGGCAGCGACCGCGACCGCAGCGCTCTCGCGTGGATCGTGCTCGACGGCCGTCCCGTGGAGGTCAAAAACGCTCCGTCGATTTATGACGTGGAGCCCACGCGCGGCGCTCTGATGGGACAGGTCGCGTTTCAGAACTACGACTACGCGTTTCTGGGCGTGGACGCGTCCGACCCCGAAAACGTCCAGTTCTACCAGATCGAGGGCGTCGAGCTCACCCGCGAGCAGTTCCTCACCTTCCCCGGCGCGCAGGAGGTGCTGGAGCTGGTGGAGGGCAGCGGCAGGTTTTCCATCTATCAGATTCTCTACTGGCAGGACAGCGCGATGGCGCTCAACTTCATGCAGGGCGATCTGGAACGCACGACCTACCTGTACTTCGTCGACGGAAAGCTGCAATGCGAGGGCGGCTGGTTCGGCGACGACATCGGCCTCGCAAGCGGCAGGGCGACGGCCTTCCGCAGCCTGCCGATTCCCGTGCGCCACACCCGGCTCAATCCCTGAAGCGCATGAAAATGGGGCCGCGGAGGAACTTTATGTTCCTTCACAGCCCCTCGGTTTTTTAATAATGGTATTTTTCCCGCTTGCGCAGCAGGAAGAACAGCGAGACGAACACGCCTAAAAATTCGCTGGCCACGAGCGCGTACCACACGCCGTCAATCTGCTGCCAGATCATCGGAAGCACGGTGATGCAGATCACCGGCAGCACCAGCGCGCGCATGAACGAAATGGCGGCGGACACCGCGCCGTCGTTTAGGGACGTGAAGAAGCACGAGGTGTAGATGTTGAACCACATCACGGTGAACGGAATGGCGCAGATGCGGAAGGCGTGGATGGTCATATCCATCAGTTTCTCGTCGTAGCCCACGAAGACGGACGCAATCGGGCGCGCGAGCGCCATGGCCGCCGCGGTCAGCACAATGGCGGACGAGCCGAGCAGAAGCAGGCTGCGCTTCAGCACGTTCTTCATCTCCGAATGGTTCTGCGCGCCGTAGTGATAGCCCATGATCGGCGAGCCGCCCTGCGCGTAGCCGTTGAAGATGCCAAGGAATACGAACGCGGCGTACATCACCACGCCATACGCCGCCACGCCGTCCTCCTTCGCGAAGTTCATCAGCTGGCGGTTGTACAGAATGCCGGTAATGGAGGCCGACACGCTGGACAGCATCTCGGACGCGCCGTTTCCGCACGCCAGCAGCATGGGCTTCCATTCAAAATTCGTTCTGGTAAACCGCAGCGCGGACTGATTTTTCCTGCTCAGGAACCACACAAAGGGAATGATTCCGGCGATGCACTGGCTCAATCCGGTGGCGAGCGCCGCGCCCGCGACCTTCATCGGAATCACGGCCATGAACACATAGTCCAGAATCATGTTGGAAACGCCCGCGATCACGATGACGGCCAGCGCCAGCTTCGGCTTTTCCGCCACCACCAGATAGCTCTGGAAGGTATACTGCGCGTGCAGCGCGGCGCTGAACAGAAGGCAGATCGTGCCGTAGGTCGTGATGTCCCCGATCATATCGTCCGTCGCGCCGAACCAGTACGCCACCGGGCGCAGCACGAGGATGCCGCCGATGGTGCAGACGACGCTCGTGCCGAGCATCAGATAGATCATCATCGTGAAATACCGGCGCGCCTTCGGAATGTCGCCCTCGCCCAGCGTCTTCGCCACCAGCGCGCTGCCGCCCACGCCCAGCATCGCGCCGATGCCGCCCAGCACCTGAAGAAGCGGGATGATCATGTTGACGGACGCGAACGCCGTCTTGCCCACGATGTTGGAGATGAAATAGCCGTCCACCATGCCGTAGATCGACGTGAAGATCATCATGCAGATGGAGGGCAGGGTAAAGCGAATCAGGCGGCCATAGGTAAAGTGATCGGATAGCTGAATTCTCTGCTTCATTTGTCTTTTCAAGCCGGCGCGGCGGAACCCGCGTCCGGCATACGCTCCTTGCTTTTCAGGCTTATTCAATCGTTTTTCCCGCCGCGCGCGAACCAGCGCTCGGCGAAGTCCGCCACGGCGGGAACCAGCTGCTTGATTTCCCAGCCGGAGGTGTTCACGGTGAGGTGATACGCGCCGCACTCGCCCCACGCCGATCCGCCGATCAGCGCGCGCGTCTGGGCGCGGTTTTTGTCAATCTGCTTCATCTTGGAAATCAGCTCCTTTTCGGAAAGCCGCTCGTCCTCCGGCGCGCGCTCCACGCACCTTCGCACCTTCGACGGCACGTCCGCGCACACGAAAAGGTTAAACGGATGGTAGTCCCGCAGAATCACGTCCGCGTTCCGGCCGACGATGACGCAGCTTTTGCCCATGGCGGCAATGTGCTCGATTACCCTTTTCTGCTCCAGAAGCAGCTGAACCCTTGAGGACTGCATGTACGCGGCGGAGCCGAACGTGCCCCGGAAGGTGATGGGATAGTTCTGCCACCCGTGGTCGGCCAGCGCGGTCTCCACATAGCGCGCGTCCATGCCGCTGTTTCGTGCGACCGCCGAGATGATCTCGCTGTCGTAGTAGTCAAAGCCGGTCAGGTCGGCCAGACGCTTGCCCAGCTCGCGCCCGCCGCTGCCGAATTCACGGCTGATGGTAAGAATACGCATGCTCATCGCTCCTTTTGAATCATCCTTTCGAATTCCTCGCGCAGGCAGCCCGTCAGGCGCTCGTTTGCCTGCAGGTAGGCGCGCAGCGCTTCCTCGTCCAGATGGGCAAAGGCAGCGCGCTCCGCCGCCTTCAGCCGCTCCGTCGTGCGCGCCGCCAGCGCCCGCCCCGCGTCCGTCAGGCAGATTCGCTTCTGGTTTCGCGTGCCGGGAATCGGAAGCAACGCCACAAGCCCGTCCCTCGCCAGCCGGTTGATGGCCGTGTTGACCGTCTGCTTCGCGAAAAAGCTCTGCCTGCACAGCTCCTGCTGCGTAAGCTCGGCGTTCGCCTCCGAGCTGTGATACAGAATCCACATGGCCGTGTCCGAAAGCCCGAACGCCGCCGCGGCGGCATGATACAGCGCGTCCTGCTCCCTCATCTGCTGATCGATCTGCCGAACGAAATCCGCAATCTCCATGCCGCGCCTCCCTCAAGAAATGAACATAGTCCGAAATCGGACTATAAACAAATTATAGTCCGGTTTCGGACTCCTGTCAAGGCGCTTTCCGGTAAAGTTCCGCGCGGGAAGGCGCCCGCCCTCAGGAACGGCTCTTGACGGCGGAGGCGAGGCGCTTCCCCTCGGCGCCCTTTTTCGCGCCGGTGACGGCGAGGGCGACGAGCCGGGCAAGCTCGCCGTCGGACGCTTTCTCCCTGCCGGAGCCGCGGCTGCTGCCTGAAGAGGAGGAACGAGGCTTGTTTTTGTATTCCCAGTTTTCCTGACTCTGCTCGTCCTTCAGCTTCTGGTAGTAGTATTTCAGCGCCGCCTCGTAGTCGCTCACATCGTCGCGGTAGCGGCGGTAGGCGGCGTCGTCGGCGTCGGTCAGCGTTTTCAAAGCGTCTGTCAAGCGGCTCCCCTCCGTTTCATACGCCGACAGCGCCAGCTGATACAGCTCCGGCAGGCTGTCCGTCAGCTGCGCCAGCGAGTTCTGATACGCCTGCTGTCCCGCCGCCTCGGCGAAGCTGTTGTCGTACCCGCCGGACAGACCCGCCGCCGCGCCGCGCGCGTCATTCATGGCGCGGCGGCCAAGGTAGGCGTACTCGTCGCGCTGGCGTCTGTACAGCTCGTCCTCGGCAGGGTCGTAGGAAAAGCTCTCGCGCCCCAGAATCTGATCGGTCAGCCGGCGCACCTGCTCGTCGTAGGCGCTCACGTAGCCCGCCGGGCGGCTGCTTTCCAGATAGCTCGTCTTTTCCCGCGTGGCCGCGCCGTCCGGCAGCGCGCGCGCCGGGTTCGAGGCCAGCTTCGCCCACGTGCTCGCGCCCACCTCGCCATCGGCGGTCAGAAGGTGGTCGCTCTGATACCGCTTCACCGCGTCGTCCGTCGCGTCGTCGAACACGTCATCGTCGTTCAGCGCGTACCCCGCGCCGTTTAGAAGCCGCTTCAGCGCGCGCACCTCCTCCCCCTTCGCCCCGTTCTTCAGCGTCGCATAGCCCATAAATCAGCCCTCCTTTACATAGTCGCTTTTAATCCACAGGCAGCGCCCGTCGCGCACAATGGGCGTCCAGCCGTCGGGAACGGCGGGAACGAGCCGCGCGCCCTTCTTCACCGTGTCCACAATGGCATACGTCGTGCCCGGCCCCTCGCGCAGGCGAACGCTGGAGCCGGTCACGGTAAGCGTCCCGCCCGCGTCCGCGTCGTCATACTCAAAATAGCGATCCATCCAGCCCCACCACGCCGGCTTTCGCGCGTTCAGCCGCGTAGCCACCACGCCGTACAGCACGCCGCGCGCCTCCACCATATGCCAGTCGCCCCCGGGACGCGCTTCGTCCACCGGGCGCGTGAGAAACGCCACGTGCGTGATCTTCGCGGCGCTCGCGCCCCAGAACACCGCCGCGCCCGGCACGCGCCGCGCCGCCGGAATGAGCCCGCTCCCCTTCGCGCCGCACCACGCGGCGTAGTTGTCCCGCGCGCGCACGTTGATGCTCTTGCCGGTCTGGTCGGCGTAATAGCCCTCCGCCAGCCCGTTGCAGTCCCACACGCGCTCGGCATGCGCCCGCCAGTACAGCGCCTTTTCGCGCTGCTTCCCGCTGTACTGCGAAAACCACCAGCTCGAAAGCCGCGCGGGGTTCTGTCCCGTCGCGCCCATGATGTAGCCGTCCTTCTTCGCCGCGCGCTCCTCAAGAAACGCGGCGAACGCCTTCGCGCTTACCTTTGTCATGCAAATCCCTCCCATAGCCGAAGGCGCGCGTTCGGGAAAACGGCAGGCCGCCCCGCCGCGCCCATGATGCAGCCGTCTTTCTTCGCCGCGCGCTCCTCAAGAAACGCGGCGAACGCTCCTGCGTCCACCCTTTTCATACGTCCTCCCGCGCCCGATAGGCGCACGCCAGCGAGATAAACGCGGTGGCGGGCATCTCGCCGCCGGAGTCGTTGCGCAGGCGAATGCCGCCGTCCTTCTGAATGGTCAGGCGCATCAGCCCCTCGTCGGTGGGCACGGCCAGCGCCGTTCGAACCGGCGGCCGGTAAAGCTCGTCCAACTGCCCCACGTCCAGCACCTTGCGGTCGGCCAGCGCCTTGTTCAGCTTCACCGCGCCGCGCAGAAATACCGCGCCGTGCGCCCGGCCGATCATCGGCGCGTCCTCGGCGCTCCACTGGGTTACGCCCGTCAGCGCCAGCGGAACCCACGTAAGCGGCGCCTCCAAATCCTTCACGCGCGTTTTCAAGGCCTTTGTTTGCTCAAGGCTCGCCGACAGGAAGCTCTCGGAAAAGTTGTCCTCGTCCAGATGGGAAAACAGGTACCTTAGCTGCTCGTTCAGCTGGTACAGCCACGAATGAATCTGCTTGAGCGTCCGGCCCGGGTTGTTCTCGCGGTATTCCGGCAGACGAATCTGCATCACACATCACTCCCCGCCTCATAGCTTTCCGACAGCGCCGTAATCACGCACGCGCCGGTTCCCTCGATTTTCAGATAGAACGACGAGCTTCGCCCCGGCGGCGCGGGCATGGACACGGTTTTCTCCGCGCAGGCGGCGCTCGTCTGATACAGAAGCCGCCACGCGGCGTCGCTTTCCAGCCGCGCCCACACCTTCAAAAGGCCGCTCGTCAGCCGGTAGCGCAGGTTTATGCGCGTCAGGTGCTGCCTTTCCGGCATGTCCAGCGAAACCGCCCCCGTCTCGGCGCTCCACGCAAAGCCGGTTTCCTGCAGGCACAGCCGCGTGGCGACGACCTTCGCAGGGTCGTACCACAGCCCGCCGCCCTTGATCGAATAAATAAACCCGTTCTCGCACGCGAAATACAAATCGCTGCCCGTTCCGGCGAAGAAGCGCACCGGCTCGGACGCTTCCTTCTGCCATGTGCCGGTCTGCGTGTCGTAGACCCACAGCGCGTGCGTGTTCGCGGGCTGCTCGTACATGGAGATGTAGTAGCGCCCATCCAGCGCCCCGGCGCGCGCGTTCTGAAACCGCGCGTCCCCCAGCGCCCGGGAGATGCACACCGGCGTCGCGCCGTCGTAGGCGTACACGCCGTTCACGCCCTTGTAAAACAGCGTGCTGTCTGAAAACGCCAGCGATCGCGCGCCGCCCCTCTCCACGCCCGGCATCTGCGAGGATATTAGCTGGAAATTGGAGGGCTTCGTGCCGAACAGCTTGACGATTTCCTCCTCTTTAAACAGCATCACGCTGCCCAGATACGCGCTCATGCCGGTAAACGCGCCCGGCGACGGCACGATGGCGGCGTAGGAATCGGTGGAAATGCCCTCGAACGCGTTCCAGTTCGTAGGGTCGCCCAGCCTGCACGCGTACACCGCATGCGCCGCGTTCGATACGCCCCACACGCGGTTGCCGTAGGCGCAGATGAAGTCCAGATCCGGCGCTTCGCGCGAAAGAGTTACGCCGCCCGCCGCCGTTTCGCCCTCCCCGGCCTGCGCCAGAATCACCACGAAGTCGTCCGAGACCGTCTGCAAAATGAACGTGCCGTTCAGCTCCTCCGACGCAAACCCCGAAATCGTCACCGCGTCGCCCACTCGAAAGCCCGCGCCGATGCCGGCCGCGGCCAGCTTTGCATAGCTCGTCGCGGAGGCCGCGCTGCCGTCGGCGTGCGACGCGCTTGCGATTGCGCCCGTCACGGTTACAACGTTGTCCAGGGAGGTCAGCGAAAGCGTCTGCGTGTTCAGCAGCTTTTTGTCCGGATAGATCACCACGTTCGCGCCCATCGAAGCGAACTGCTTTTCGCCCGCCGTCAGCGCGCCCACCTCGTCATCGCCGTAATACAGCGCCGTGCCGTCCAGCCACAGCATGCGGTCGTGGCTGTACATGGCGGTAATGCCCGCGCAGTCGTTGATCACCTGCCGCTTCGCCCGCGTGGACAGCGCCGGATACAACCCGGAGGTCAGGTTCACCGCGTCCGCGAAATACCCCTCCGGCGTGCGCCCCGCGCGCCAGATTCCCTTGAACGCGCTCACCGCGTGCGTTTTCACGCGCGCTCGCGCAAGAATCGGCTGCATGCGTCCGCCCCCCTCTACACGCCGCCCACGCGCCCGACCGTCCGCAGCGGGTACGTGCGGTTGATGAAATTGGCGTAGGTCATCCACGCCGTGTTGAACAGAACCGCGGAATTGTTGAACCGCGTCGTCTCGCCGCTCAGGTAGTCGATGCGCATGAACAGCCAGTAGGTATACACATAATCATACGGCGCCTCCGCCAGCAGCGCCGTGTTCGCGTCGGTCTCCCAGTGGTAGTCCGGCGGCGCGCCGGTCTCCACGCCCTCGCGCCCGGAGAGAATTTCGTTTCGGATTCGCCCGTCCAGCTCGCTCAGCCAGCGCGTCTTTTCCTCCTTTGAATACAGGTTCGGCCGCATCTCGTCCGCGATTTCAATGGCATGCGTGATCGTCATAAAGCCCCTCCCATCCTCGCCGAAGGAGGCCGGAGGAACGCGCCCCCGGCCTCCGCGGCGTGCGGCCTACACCGCCTTGCTCAGCTTGTCCATGTAGCTCTTTTCCGCGCGCTCCATGCGCAGGGCGGCGTTCTCGTCCTCGCGCTGGCTGGATTCCAGCACCTCGGCGATGTAGTCCGGCACCGCCACGGTCACGCCGCGCTGAATCAGATAGCTCTCGCCGTTCACGGACACGAACACGTCCCCGGCGTAGCTGCGGTTATCCTTGAATAGACGAATGTTCACAAGCTTCGGCATCTCTCGCTTCCTCCTTCTCAGTTCGCGGCGGCGTTCGGCGCGTAGGACGACGCGCTCTCGATGCGCACCATGTACGGCTCCACCAGCCGCTTGGCGCACTTCGTCGCCTTCCAGCCCACGGAGGAGCGCTGGTTCAGCGGGTCGTCGCCGTAGCCCAGCTGCTTCACGATGTGCTCAAGCCCGCCGTTTTCCAGCTCCGTCACCGCGTAGGCGTGCGCGCCCAGCACGATGGTGGCGAACACCGAAATGCCGTTCGCGCCGCCGCCGGAGGGATACACCACATCGTTCGCCGCGGGCGCGGAAGACGGCGCGGCGGCGAGGAACAGCTTTTTGCCGCTGGCCGTCACGCCCTTAATCGCCGCCTTCTCTCCCTTGATCAGCACCTCGCGCCCCACCAGCTTCGCCGCCGACGCGTCGTCCAGCGCCTCCTTCACCACCACCATGTACGCCGAAGCCTCGCCGTGCGTCGCGGAGGATTCCGACGCGCTGCCGTTGTACGAAGCCACCGTCAGGCTGTACGCGCCCGCGGTCAGGTTCGCGCCGCGGAAGATCTTCGCCTCCGTGCTCTCCACAAACCGCACGCCCGCCAGCTTGCCGATTTCGCCGGCGTACAGGTTTTCGGGCGAGGCGTACTTGTGCGCGTCGATCCATTCCTGCGAGCGCATCAGGTCGTAGGCCACATAGGGGTGAATGATCGCCACATACGCCTCGTCAATCGGCTCGGCGTTCATGCCCTTCAGCTGCGCGGCGGCGCGGAAGATCAGGTCTCCGTCCAGCTTGCAGCTTTCGTCGATGGCGCTGCGCGAGGTCACGGCGACCGTCGTGCCGTTTGCGTGCGACGGCGCGTAGATCACGTTCGTGCCGCCCGCCAGCACGTCGCGGGTGATGGAGTCCAGCGTGCGTCCCGCCTGCGCGCCCAGAAGCCGCGTCGCCTGAAGCACGTTGTTGTCCACCGCGCTCATTTCCAGCAGGTCGGACATCTGAATCCAGTCGCCGTATTGCATCACGGTCTCCTGCACGCTGGAAACGTTCAGGTCGTTGCCCGTGGGCGTCACGCCCTCGACAATCGGCGTGGTCGCCTTGGCCAGACTGTCGTACTTGCGAAACTCAATCGTCTTGCCGTTTCCGGCGGGAATGGGATACCTGTCGCCAAACTGATCGTGCACCAGCTTGGGCTCGGCCAGATCGATCAGCCGCTTCTCGTAATAGGTCTTCATCTCCGCGGAAAGATCGTTTCCCGCGCCCGCGCTCACCGTGGTGTTGGCGGCAAAAAGCTGAAGCATCATGTGCATGCGTTCCCTTCCTTTCTCAGTCGAAAAACACCTTTTCCCCGCGCGCACAGCGCTTTTCAATTTCCTCGCGCTGCTTCCTCGTCATGTCCTTCACGCGCGGCGGCCCGATTCGCGTCGCGCCGCCCCCGCCCGCGCCGTTTTCCTGCGGACGGTTGAGCCGCGCGCGAATGTCGCCGATTGTCCTCTCCCGGGCGCGGCCGATGGCGTAGCGCATGGCGTTCGCCACGAGCGCGCGCCCGTCGACGACCTCATACGCCGTTTTCACATCCACCCCGGCGCGCAGAAGCGCCGTAAACCGGCCGTTCGCAAGCAATTTTGGCAGGTCAAAGCCGGGATAGATTTCCTTCGCCATCCGCGCGTCCAGCTGCCAGCGGCGCGCCAGATCGGCCGCCGCCCTCTCCCGGGGCTCCGCGCGTTCCCCGCCGTACCTCTTTTCAAGCAGCTGAAACAGCGGCTTCGCCCGCTCGGCCTGCGCCTCAAGCCGTTTCAGATCCCTGAATCGCCGGTCGATGATGCGCTGTACGCGCTCGTCGAACTCGGCCTTGTATTCGCCGCGAATCAGGCCCTCGAACGCCTCGCGCCGGCCTGCCGCCTCCGCGTCCGCCGAAGCCGCTTCCGCAGGCACGCTCTCCGGCGCGCCCGCCTCCTCCGCCCCCGCGGGAGAGACCATTTGAGCTTCTTCCATCGGGAAGCCCTCCCTTCCTCGTCCGCGCGTGTGCACCGCGCGTACCCGTATGGTACAGAAAAAGCGCCCCATGCCGCTACACGCCCGGGAAACATCAAAATTTTTTGTAAACGTTCGCATGAAAACAGGACAAAACCCGCCTGAAAGCGTATAATAAACAGGATGATACCAAGGACGGCGCTTCCACGCCGCGGAAAGGACAACGAATATGCTTGAGAAAATCATCCGCCTGCTGGGCGAATATACCGACGTTCCCGCCGACCGGATCAATATGAACACCGATTTCGTGCTCGATTTGCACATCGACTCCGTGGACATGGTCGCCATGGTCATGACGCTGGAGGACGAGTTCGGCGTGCAGATTCCGGACGATAAGCTCGGCGACCTCCACACCGTCGGCGACGTCGTGCGCCTGCTGGAAGCCCTGTGATCCCCGCCGCCTCCACCCCTCGCGCGCCGCTTGCCACCCCCGTAAGCGGCGCGTCCTTTGACGCAGCCGCCGCGCTCACTGCTTCCCGTAAACCATCCGCGCCCTCCGTAGACAGCGCGCTCGTTGACGCAGCCGCCGCGCCCGCCGATTCCCATGAATCATCCGCGTCCTCCGTAGACAGCGCTCCCTTTGACGCAGCCGCCGCGCCCGCCGATTCCCGCGCGCTCATCGAGCCGCGCGCAACGTCCGCGCCTGTCGATTACACTGCGGCCTCTGAACAACGCGCAAAAATCGTGAATACCACCTTCGCTGGCGTGCGCACGCGCGCGGAGCTTTCCGAAAACCCGTCCGCGCCGCTGGTGTGCGTGATCGCCGACCCGGACGAAACGCATCTTTCCGTTCCGACAAACACCGCCGAACAGCGCATTCCCGCCGCACCCGCGCAGCGTGCGGCCATCGAGCCGCACGCAACCGCAACGCCTGCCGATTCCAGCGCGCCCATCGGGTCACGCGCAACAACTGCAACGTCCGCTGCTTCCCGCGCGCCCATCGAGCTGCACGCAGCCGCCGCGCCCGCCGATTCCCGCGCGCTCATCGAGCCGCGCGCAACGTCCGCGCCTGTCGATTACACTGCGGCCTCTGAACAACGCGCAAAAATCGTGAATACCACCTTCGCTGGCGTGCGCACGCGCGCGGAGCTTTCCGAAAACCCGTCCGCGCCGCTGGTGTGCGTAATCACCGACCCGGACGAAATGCGCATTTCTGTTCCGGCGCATGAAAATTTGCTCGTCATCGATCCCGGCGACTGGAACGATTCGCTGTCTCCGTGGCCCGCGCCCGCGTGCTTTCGCGGCGGCGGTGCGTTCGGCGGGCACGCGGATCGCTTTCTTCAGACCCTCACCGAATCCGTCCTGCCCGCCGCCGAGCGAGAGCTCGGTCTTGCGCCCACCCGCCGTGCCCTGTGCGGCTATTCGCTGGCCGGGCTGTTCGCCCTCTATGCCCTCTACCGCACGGACAGGTTCACCCATATCGCCTCGGCCTCCGGCTCCCTGTGGTACGACGGCTTTCTGGACTTCCTGCGCATAAACGCGCCCCGCGTCCCTGCTGCCCGCATCCGCCTGTCGCTGGGCGACCGCGAGGAATTTACCAAAAACCCCCGCCTTGCCGCCGTCGGCACCGCCACCCGCGAGACAGCCCAAATCCTTCATTCCCAGCACCTCGACGTAACCCTGACCATGAACCCCGGCAATCACTTCTTTGAACCCGACGCGCGCCTTTCCCGCCTGATCGAAGCGCTGGAAATGTAATAAAGCCATAGAAAAACCGCGCGAGAGCGACCTGTGGGGTCAATCTCGCGCGGCTGAATGTCAGCTGGCGGGCTGATCGGGATATTTACAGCGGAAAAGCGTCTCCGCCCAGTGGCACTGTTCATAGCGGAAGCCGAAGCAATAGCGGTCGCGGTACTTCAGAAGCGCCGACCGGCGGCTGAAGCAGGTTTTGTTGCTCGACTGGGGCGCGACGCCCTCGCAGCAGATCACGTTTCCGCGCTCACTGCGGAAGAACGGGCACACATAATGAACGGTCTGCGCATCATGATAATTCTTTCCCGGCACAATTTCACCTCCTCTGCACAAGAATGCCCCTTGGCTCGGCTTCTTCTGTGCGTTTGGACGGTGCTTGTGGTATTACACGCGGACGGCGGCACATATAGTTTATCAGCGCGCCCGCGCGGATGATTATAGCACCGGCAGACAAGGCTGTAAATAGCGGCGCTCATACTTTATCGTACAAAAGCCAAAAATCTGCTATATCTATAATAGGAGGGAGGCGTTTTTATGAAAATCCGGCAAGTTCGCCGCGAGCTTCGAATGTCTCAAGCGGAGTTCGCGCGGCTTCTGGGCGTTCATCAAACGGCGATCAGTCAGTGGGAAACGGGACGCACCGCGCCCGACCTTGCCGCCCTTCAGCGCATTGCGCACTATTCCGGCCGCAGCGTGGACGACCTGCTCGCTCCATCCAGCCCGGACACGCTTGAAATTCGCATGACCGACGGCGGCATGCGCGGCGCGCGCATCGAGGAGGGCGACACCGTCTGCCTGCGCACCGGCGTGGACGCGGTAAGCGACGGCCAGATCGCCGCCGTGGAAACGGACGCGGGCGTGTTCGTGCGCTACCTGTACCATATGGGCGACCGCTTCCTGCTCGTGCCCGCCTCCGGCGGCTACCCGCCGCTGTCCGTCCCCGCCACCACCCCCGTCCTCGGCCGCGCCTACGCGTTCCGGTCGTACCTGTGAGGGGATTATTTATGAACGCCCAGAAAACCGTCTGCTGCTTTACGCCCCGCCCATCGAATTTGACCAGATGGGCGGGGCGTAAAGCGGCAGACAGATAATCGTCTTACGATAAGAGTACCTCCAGATACTGCCGCAGCAGTTTTTCAACATGAAACATCTGCGCATAGCGCAGCAGCTTCCGCAAGTTCTTGTCTTTTCGTTTCGCGTACTGCCTGAGCGCGTTCTGAAAGGTCTGCATCTCAATTCCGCTGCGGCTGCGGATCAGGTCGCAGACGGTGCGCTCCATATCGTAGACGGGAACCGGATTGCCGAATGGCGTGTTCATCGTGACGATTCCCACGTCGTGCAATTCCTTTTTGATGGTGTAGACCTTAACGCCGTCCGCCTGCAAAGCGGCGGGGTTGTAGCCGGTCTTGACGGTGATGGAATACGGACTCGGCTCCCTGTCGGTCAGATCATGGAAGAACAGCGCGCTTTCATGGGAGAACACGGCCTGCGCGCAGCGAAGGTGCAGCAGGTACATTGCGTCCGTCCACGCGTCTGGCGAAACATAAACGCCGTGCGCCGCCTGTTCTGCGCCGCGCTGCCTGACGTAAGCGTAGAATGCGGACTTGGCAATGCCGTTTTCCAAAACCTGCGCGGTTTTGAGGATACCGTTGTTTTGCTCGAAAAGCCGATCGAGCCGTTCGCAGACTGTCACGCGACCACTCCCTTCCTGCTAATATTATATTCGAAATTAGCAGGAAAGTAAATAACTTTCATGAGCTCAACTCTTTAAAAGTCCCCGCCCGTTCCTCCGGCAAAGCGAATCCGGGGAGCGGGCGGGGGTCTGAAGCGCGCGTCAGCGCGAGGTCCAGCGGCCGGAGGCGCCGCAGGGGAGCACGCCGCCGCTCTTCACGGGCAGGACGACCTCGCCCGCGTCGACGCTGCCGCCGTGGGTCTTTTTCGCCGTCATTTCCAGAATATTGCGCAGCACGGCGGGCTGCAGGCCGGTGGTATAGCTGTTCACCAGCATGAACACGGCGTTTTCGGACAGCACCTCGGTGCACGCGTCCACAAGGCCGTACAGCGCGTCCTCCAGCTTCCACACCTCGCCGCCGGGGCCGCGGCCATAGCTGGGCGGATCCATCAGGATGCCGTCGTAGAAATTGCCGCGCCGCTTCTCGCGGGCGACGAACTTCAGCGCGTCGTCCACAATCCAGCGGAAGCTCTCCTCCGGAAGGCCGCTCAGGCGGCGGTTCTCGCCCGCCCACTGCACCATGCCCTTCGCCGCGTCCACGTGCGTCACGCGCGCGCCGGCGGCGGCGCAGGCGACGGTCGCGCCGCCGGTGTAGCCGAACAGGTTCAGTACCTTCGCGCCGGGGCGCGCCTGAATGAGCGAGCGCATCCAGTCCCAGTTCACCGCCTGCTCCGGGAACAGGCCGGTGTGCTTGAAATTCGTGGGATGCACGTAGAACCTGAGGTCGCGGTAGCCGATTTCCCAGCGCTCCGGCAGTCTTTTGAAAAATTCCCACTCGCCGCCGCCGCGGTTGGAGCGGTGATACACCGCGTGCGCCTTCGCCCATTCGGACGGCGACTGCTTCGGCCAGATGGCCTGCGGATCGGGCCGCGAAAGAATCACGCTGCCCCAGCGCTCCAGCTTTTCGCCGTCTCCGGTATCCAGAACCTCATAATCCTTCCAGCCGTCCGCAATGTACATGGCGCTTCATCCTCAATTCCTGCGTTTTCCAAAATTATACCATAGCTGCCGCGCCGCTTCCAGCCCTAAGGGTTAAACCTTTGTTTTCCAGCGCGCCGCGCCGCCTGCGCAGAAGCTCGATCATCTGCGGCTTGCCCTCAAATTCCATCATTTCAAGGCAGCCCAGCGCCTGCTCCGCGTTGGCGGGATCGAAGAAGCCCATCTTGTAGAACTCCCGCGCCATTTCGTTGCGCGCGCTCATCACCATCGGCGCGGAGCGCTGCGGACGGATTTTAACGTCGAACGCGGGTCTTCGGTACTGCCCGTCCTCCACGCGCGGGCGGATGCGCGCGTTGTCGTAGCGGATGTAGCGGATGGACGCGGCTTCGCCCAGAATGCGGAAGCAGCGCGGTTCGTCATAGAACTGCCGAATCAGCTCCACGCACAGCTCGCACACCTTCGTGAACGCGCGGTAGCTGCTTTTGAGCATGTCGCGCGAGAGCTTGCCGCCCGCGTCCTGCAGCGCCATGATCGCGCCCGCCGCAGTCACGCCGCTGGCGGCGGAGCCCTGCGAGAAATCGCGGTTGCCGCTGGTCTCCTTGAGCTCCTCGATCTTGTCGCTCAGAATGCGCACCAGCACCGCGTCCGGCCCGCGCACGTCGATCTGCTTGATGCTCTCCTGCGGCGAGCTGCCGCCCTGAAAGTGCACGAAATCGCGCGTCCAGTCGGCGTATTCCTGCTCGTTGATCGAGCCGTCCGAGCGGATGAAGAACCGCGGCCGCGCGGCCATCAGCGCGCCCTTCAGAATCACCTGATTCAGCCGGTCGATGTACATCTGCGGCTGCTTGCACACGTCGATGTAGCCGAAGCCCGCGGGCGAATCCGGCTCCACAAACTGCGTGTCGAACACGAAGGGATACAGCCCGTGGTCGTAATATCCGCGCAGGCGGTACCTTTCGTCGTTCTCCGACGCGTACAAAAGGTTCCCGCACACGAACTTCGCGTAGTGCACTACCGTGCGCCCGCCGCAACGGCGCTTGTAATACCAGTCCACCACCACGCTGCGCTCGCCGGTCTGCGCCGAGGCGGGCAGCGCGCTGTCCGTCAGCGCCGAGCCGTTCAGCCGCCCCTTGAGAAACGGCCAGCGGTCGATCAGCGTCTCGTTGGGCACGCTCTCCACGTGGAACACGTTTCGAGACGCCTGCAGACGGCTCACGCCCGGCTCCCAATACAGGCGCAGAAGCTCGACCCTGCGAATGTCGATGTCGCCCAGCCCGTCCGCGCCGTCCGGGTTCCAGAACACGCCGGTCACGCCCGTGCCGCCCTTGAGCTTCGCCCACCACACGTCGGAATACACCTGCTCGTATTCGTTCAGCTCCATCACCACGGGCAGGATGGCGCTGAGCGCTTCCGCGTCGGGCGCGTCGCTTTCCTCGCGCGGCAGCACATACGGCTCCGGCACATTGTCCATCGCGTCGGCGTGCTTGTTCGCGATGCAGTTCAGAAGCCACGCGCTCGCGGGCTCCGGGTCGCCGGGATTGCGCCGCATCGTCGACCAGTGCCGCAGCCGGTACCATTGCTCGTTTTCCAGCAGCCGCGCCTCCAGCGGCGCCTTCGCCGCGCGGTACGCCAGCAGGGTTTCCTCCGCCCTGCGAATCGTTTCCTCGGTAACGGGCAGCGCCGTAAGATTGCCTTCCATTCGTCTCCTCCTTTACACGCGATAAAACCGCGGTGAATCGCTCCTCAGCTCCGGCGGCAGCACGGAACGCGGAACGTCCGCCTCCGCCTCGCGCGGGGTGATCGGGTTTTCCATTAACACATACCGGCACTCGTCGTAGATGTGATCCTCCATCGAGGAATCCACGTCCTCCACCGTGCGCGGGTCGTAGGTGAGCGCGGGCACGGTGCGGATGAAGTGCGCGCAGGTGGAAAACACCTGCAGCATCGGCCGCCCGTCCTCGCGGAAGCGAAACCGATAGTGAAACTGCATCTTGCCCGGCAGGCGCGTGTTGTCGCCGGGTCGGAAGTAAACGAGATTCGGCGCGCGCGCCATCATCGCCGCCACGCTCTCGCCGCGCGACTCGTCGAAGATCGACGGGTCGGCCACGCCGCTGATCGTGCGCCCGCGCAGGTTCTCGTTTTCCGTCTCCATGCGCCGGATGCTCGCGGCGATCTGGTCGGGCGATTCGCACGTGCCGCGGTTCGGCACGCCCGTCGTGCCGTATAATTCCGCGATGCGGAACAGCCGCCCGTCCTCGTCGGCGGCGTACCAGCCCACCGAATACGGCCGCGCGTAGCCGAAATCGAACCCGCGGAAGATGCGCCAGTGCCGCGGCACCCGAAACGGCGCGACCACGTGCGTGAACACGCCGTCGCCGTAGTGCGCGGGGTCGTTCACCCACTCGCGGAACACCTGCCCGTCGAACGAATCCCAGCTGCCGTACAGCTGCGCCTCCCGCTGCGAGGCGGGCAGCATGGACAGGTTCGCGAGATAGTTCCGGTCGTTTTCCAGCAGCGCGCGGTTGTCGAACACCGTCGCCGGAATGAACACGCGGCTGCGCCGCCGCGTTTCCGTGCCCCCGTCCGGCGTGCGCACGGAAACCGTCTCCCACACCGTCGTCATCGGCGGCGCGCACGTGATGAACCGGTCCTTCACCCAGCCGTGCCCCACGCCGCCGGGGTTCGTCGTGGCGCGGATGCCCACAAACGTGCCCGGGCCGGACGGCCGGTTGCGCGAGAACATGAACGAATATTCCTCCCACGTGAAGTGCGTCAGCTCGTCAAACAGAATCAGGTCGAACTGCCGCCCGCGGTAGCTCTCCACATCTTGGGATGTGTGCATGCTGCCAAAGTCCACCGTCGCGCCGGAGGGGAACGTCCAGCGGTGCCGCGTCGCGTTGTACCTTGCCCGCGGAAACGCGCGCGGATAATACAGCCGCGATTTGTCGATCAGCTCCGTCAGCTGCGGATAGGTCTTTCGCAGAATCAGCGCGCGGAAGTGCGGAATGTGCACCCAGTACAGCGGCATCATCACCGCCGCCTCGCTCTTGCCGCCGCCCGCCGCGCCGCCGTACAGACACTCGTATTCCCGCCGCTTCAGAAATTCCCGCTGCTTGGGCTGCGGCCGCCAGATCACGTTACGCATCGTCCGTCTCCGCGTCCGGCAGCAGCACCACGCCGGTCTCACCCCTGTCCGCGTCGCCCTCTAACTTCTTTTCCTCCAGCTGGAGCTTTCGCATCTGCACCTCCATGGCCGTGCGCTGCTCCGGCGCGAGCTCGCCGCTCAGCCCGCGCACCGCGTCCGTCAGGTCGCGAATGGCGGCGATGGTCTCGCGCAGCTGGCGGATGTTTCGAATGTCCAGCACCGTCTCCGAAAGCGAGCCGTCCGCCTTTTCGGTGTAGACGTGGCGCTGAAACTGCTTTTCGTCCTCCAGCATGCGCAGAAGCGCCTCCGCGGCCAGCTCCGCGGCGACCCTCAGCGGCTGAAGATGCTCTTCATACGTCTTTTTCCGCCTTCGCCCCGGCACCGCGCGCGGAAACAGCGCCTTGATCGCGCCCGTGTCCGTCACAGGGCATCACCTCCCGAGGGCAAGTTTACCGCGCCGCCGCGCCCGATTGCTACACGCCCGTTGAAAATTCCTGTTATCCTGTAGACAAACGCTCAAATGAATGGTATAATCTCCTCACATTCAGATTCGGCCTTTCTTGGCCGGAATGTTTCGATTTTATGAAGGAGGATGTCCCATGGAGCTGCATAATCAATATTTGAAGAGCGTATATGAGAAGGTTTCCCGCCGCGACCCGAACGAAAAGGAATACCTTCAGGCCGTCTATGAGGTGCTGGAATCGCTGGAGGGCGTGTTCGACCGCCGTCCGGAGCTGGAAAAGGCCAACATTGCCGAGCGCATCGTGGAACCCGAGCGCGTGATCACCTTCCGCGTCAGCTGGGTGGACGATCAGGGGCGCGTGCAGGTCAACCGCGGCTATCGCGTGCAGTTCAATTCCGCCATCGGCCCGTATAAGGGCGGCCTGCGGCTGCACCCGTCGGTCAACCTGTCCATCCTGAAGTTCCTCGGCTTCGAGCAGACGTTCAAAAACTCCCTCACCGGCCTGCCCATGGGCGGCGGCAAGGGCGGCAGCGACTTCGATCCCAAGGGCAAGAGCGACGGCGAGGTCATGCGCTTCTGCCAGAGCTTCATGACGGAGCTGTACCGCCACATCGGCGCGGATACCGACGTGCCCGCCGGCGACATCGGCGTGGGCGCGCGCGAGGTCGGCTTCCTGTTCGGCCAGTATAAGCGCCTTGCCAACGAATTTACCGGCGTGCTCACCGGCAAGGGTCTCACCTTCGGCGGCTCGCTGATGCGCACGCAGGCCACCGGCTACGGCCTGTGCTACTTCATGAACGAAATGCTCACCCACGCGGGCATGTCCTTTGAGGGCAAGCGCGTGGTCGTCTCCGGCAGCGGCAACGTGGCGCTGTACGCCTGTGAAAAGGCGCAGGCGTTCGGCGCGAAGGTCGTCGCCATGTCCGATTCCTCCGGCTATGTGGTCGACGAAAACGGCATCGACCTCGCCGTCATGAAGCGCCTCAAGGAGGTCGAGCGCGCCCGCATCTCCGTATACGCCGAGCGCGTGCCCTCCGCGAAATACACGCCCGGCTGCAGGGGCATCTGGACGGTTCCCTGCGACATTGCCCTGCCCTGCGCCACCCAGAACGAGCTGGACGGCGCGAGCGCCGAGGCGCTGATCAAAAACGGCGTGAAGGCCGTTGCCGAGGGCGCGAACATGCCCTCCACCCCCGAAGCCATTGCCGCCTTCCAGCGCGCGGGCGTGCTCTTCGGCCCCGCCAAGGCCGCCAACGCCGGCGGCGTCGCCACCAGCGGCCTTGAAATGACCCAGAACAGCATCCGCCTCAGCTGGACAAAGGAAGAGGTCGACGAAAAGCTCAAGACCATCATGACCAGCATCTACCACAACGCCGCCGCCGCGGCCAAAGAATACGGCATGGAGGGCAACCTCGTCGCCGGAGCCAATATCGCCGGCTTCCTCAAGGTCGCCGACGCCATGCTCTGGCAGGGCGTGGCCTACTGAAAAACCATAAAAACCCAGCCGCCGCCCGTCTCCCAAAGAAAGGAACGGGCGGCGGTTGTTCCCCTTGAAGCAAAAACCGCGTAGAGAAAATATCTCGAAACGCGGCATATGCTCTTGCGGACGGCGGGATTTTCTGGTAGAATCATTATGGTGGGATGGAGATTCCCATTTCAAAAGAATTTGCGAAAGGGGCTTGACAAGCATGAAGCCGAACCCCATAATTGACAGACAGACAGACAGACAGACAGACAGACAGACAGACAGACAG
>CAVERI010000035.1:0-26525 GCA_963618055.1 bacterium
TGGCTATTTTAAACCCGTATCGATAGGTTCCCATCGGTACGGGCTTTTTGTCGTTAATGGCGAAAAATATGATAGATTCATTGTCTTTGTCCTTGTTTCATCCTTCCTCTTTGGCAAAGTTGTCTTCTACCGCAGCTTTATATGGAGTTGCTAAAAAATGATCGATCGTCCTCAGCACGACATTGAAATCATCGATCTTTGTATCGATCTTTCGACAGAAGGCTATCCATTTCTTCTGCATCGCATCGTCGCTGCCGAAGGCCATAACCTGTTCAAACTGTTCCATCGTAAACTTATGTCCACGATTTTCAAAGGTCTTTTTCAGCGCTTCCGTCAGCGTCGCGCCGTCAAAATCGAACTTGTTCGCAAGGTAATAAAGATCGTAATAATCTTTCATCCGGCTGGAAAACTCCATCAGGCTGAGGATTGCATCCAGTTTTTCGGCCACGGTTGTTTCCAGCGAATAGGTATTGATCGTCGGAGCCTCGAAACCGTCAAGCTGCGTCGGTATCTTTCGTTTTTCCTGCCTCGGCACAATGATATCGCCTACGCCAAAATCGACTCCAAAAGGTGTTCTTGTATTCATTATTCTTGCCACAACAGAAGCGCCAATGCCAGCGTACTTCTTTGCCACGGCAATAGGCGCAACGTTTTTGACTTCAAATGTAACAAAATCGCTGCCGGTCTCTGTCGCGATAATCTCCTCCAATACCGCCCGAAGCCGTTCTGGCGTATTGGGCATCTTCCGAAGCAGAAAATCCACATCAGCGGTAACACGGCTATCGAAATCTGTGAGGCAATAGAGGAATAGTCCTCCCTTCAGGACGAGGTTTTCCGCATATTGGGATTTTTCCAGACGGCGCAGGAACTCTTCCTGACAGAAAAGCTGCAGACAGAGCTGATAGCTTCTGCCGCTTTTCGCTGCTTTATTTTTAAGCCGTGCAAGTACGGATGCAGCCACATCAGCCATTCAGCAGCACCTCCATAACGCTCATCATTTTCTTATAAACGCCCATTTCCTTTGCGTATTTGGAAAGGTTGGCAAGGTTCTTCTTTTCATCTGCTGCATAAGTGTTGACGGCTTTATTGAATATCTCGCTGTCCAGCTTCGTGCGGTATTTGAAGCAATCGCAGATTGTGCGTTCACGATCATAGACAGGGAGCATTACGCCGTTGAAAGATCCTATTGCTTCCCCAAGGCGGTACATCGGATTCTGCACATAATATGCTTTTACCGGCACCTCCGCCTGAATTGCCTTTACCGTTCTGGAATACGAACGCGGAACGGCAATCGACCATTCTCGGGGTGCAAAGTCATTATAACCATAGTAGAACAAAGCCGATTCCACACATACGATCCCGGGTGTCATGAGTTTCAACAGCATGAGTTCCTCTTTAGGTTCATTTCCGCCAGCCAGTTTATAATAGCCATTTTTGACACGCTCGATATAGCCCTGCTTAAAAAGAGCGTACACATCTTGGTCTTTGAGTCCAGCAGAAATAAAATCTGATTTCTTTGCAATTTCTCCAACGGAAGCAAAGACTCCATTGACGGTATCATACTTACTCAAGCTGTCACCAACTTTCTGCACGCAATATCTGTATTATGCGTGTTCATATTATAATGCCCCACGTCTCAAAAATCAATATATTTTGCACGCTTTTCAAAAATAATGCGTGTGGATTTCGAAATCCGCATTGCGATTCAAAGAGCGGCCCGACTTTAAACGTCCGGTCGCTCTTTTTCGTTTTCGTGATTTTACAGCGGCATGCGCTTATGGTTCGTCAGGCGTTTTTGAATTTCCTCCATCCACTCATGCGCCGCGGCCGTTTTTCCCGCTTTGATGGAATTGATAAGGCGGTTGATATCCATCAGCCAGAAGGCCGAGACGATTGCGTACAGGTATGGGAACACCTCTATTTGCTGCTTGGTAAACGGTCTTTCCCGATGGTAGCCCTTCAGGAACGCCGACAGGATGATTTCTTCCTGCTTTCCGGAGAGCTCCTCGGCATAGACCATATGGTTTTAGAACAGGCAGCAAAGCATCTTCACAGAAACGCCTGCCGAGTTTTCAACATCCGGGTCTTTCCCGCCGGACTCACTCTCTTTTGAACCAGAAGACTGTTCTATTATACAAATGCAGCCTCGCTTACACTTTTATTGGTTTCCGCCGGTTTGCATGGGCAGCAAAGAAACGCCGCCCGTCGAGCCGCGCAAAATGCGGGTCGGCGGGCGGCGCGATTTATGGATGGTTTCAGCCGCGCAGGAGGGGGAGGAAGGACGTGCCGTCGAGGTTGTTTTCGAGGTCGAAGGCGTCCAGCACGGTCTTGCCGAGGTCGGCGAAGGTTTCGCGCGTGCCGAGGTTCACGCCCTCGTTCAGGCCGAGGCCATAGATCATCAGCGGAACCTGCTCGCGGGTATGGTCGGTGCCGGGATAGGCGGGGTCGCAGCCGTGGTCGGCGGTGAGCAGCAGCATGCCGTCGTCACCCAGTCGGCCGAGGATTTCGGGAATATAGGAATCGAACGCCTCAAGGCACTCCGCGAAGCCGTCCACGTCGTTTCTGTGGCCGTACAGCGCGTCGGTATCCACAAGGTTCGCGAACAACAGGCCGCGCCAGTCCTTTTTCATGAAGCCCAGCATGCTGGCGATGCAGGCGTCGTTTCCGGAGGCGTGATCGGACTGCGTGAGTCCGCGGTGGCTGAAGATGTCCTCAATCTTGCCCACGCCGATCACGTCCATGTGATTGCGCTTGAACACGTCCAGCATGGTGTCGCCGAAGGGCTCCACGGAGAAATCGCGGCGGTTGCCGGTGCGCACGTAATGGCCGGTGGTGCCGACGAACGGGCGGGCGATCACGCGGCCCACGCAGTTTTCGTCCTTCAGCAGGCGGCGCGCGATGCGGCAGATGTGATACAGCTCGGACACGGGCACAACGTCCTCGTGCGCGGCGATCTGGAACACGCTGTCGGCAGAGGTATACACGATCAGCTTGCCGGTGACATAGTGCTCGTCGCCCAGCTCCTGAATGATCTCCGTGCCGGACGCGGGCCGGTTGCCGATCACGCCCAGACCGGTTTCCTCTTCAAACTGCCGGATCAGCTCCTCCGGGAAGCCGTTGGGGTAGGTGGGGAAGGGCTTTTCGTGCGTCAGCCCGGCCATCTCCCAGTGCCCGGTGATGGTATCCTTTCCGGCGGATTTCTCGATCATGCGGCCATAGCAGCCCACAGGCTCCTCGTCGTCAATGCCGAGAATCCGTCCCAGACCCAGCTCGATCAGGTTGGGAATATCGGGATGCTTTAAATCCCACACATGCTTCAGCGTATTGGAGCCCGCGTCTCCGTATTTGGACGCGTCCGGCGCAAAGCCGACTCCGCAGCCATCCAGCACGACGAGCGCCGCACGTCTGATTTTCTTCATATTACTTCAGCCCCTTCCAAGCATAGTATGTCGGGCGCCGGGTCGTTTCATCCTCCGGCGGAAAATTGCTATCACGCACATTTCGACACGCAGTGCGTAATTCCTGCTGAACGAGCGATATTAACAAAAAATCATAGGAGGAACGCGCGCGGGCACTCCGCGGTATGTTATATTTTCCACAGTGTATATTCAAACGCGCCGGAATCGATTATAATGTATACTGAAAAGGTCGGATATCACAGTGGGAGGAATTCACATGGCGGAGGCACTGCTCAGTCTTGAGGGACTGGTGAAATCCTTTGATCAGACAAGGGTTTTGGACGGGCTGAGCCTGACGGTGGGCGAGGGCGAGTTTGTGACGCTTTTGGGCGCTTCGGGCTGCGGGAAGACGACGACTTTGCGCATCATCGCCGGGCTGACCATGCCGGACGCGGGGCGCGTCGTCATCGGCGGCGAGGATGTGACGCTTCTTGCGCCGGAGAAGCGGCCGGTGAACACGGTATTTCAGAATTACGCGCTGTTTCCGCACATGAACGTGGCGAAGAACATTTCCTACGGCATGCGCATCAAGGGCGCGGCGGGGCGCAAATGGAAGCCGCGCGTGCGCGAGCTTCTGAAGCTGGTGCAGCTGGAGGGCTATGAAAAGCGCATGCCCTCGGAGCTTTCCGGCGGGCAGCGCCAGCGCGTGGCCATTGCGCGCGCGGTGATTCTTTCGCCGTCCTTGCTTCTTCTGGATGAGCCCTTGGGCGCGCTGGATCTTTCCCTGCGCCGCCAGATGCAGACGGAGCTGAAGGACATTCAGAAGCGGCTGGGCATTTCGTTTGTATACATCACGCACGATCAGGAGGAGGCGCTCAACATGTCCGACCGCATTGCCGTGATGCGCGGCGGGCGCATTGAGCAGGCCGGCACGCCCGAGGATATTTACGAGCGCCCCGAAACGCGCTATGTGGCCGAGTTCATCGGGCAGGCGGCGCTGTTCGAGGGCACGGTGGACGCGGGCGGCGCGAGCGCGGCCTTGACCTGCGGGCAGGCGCGGCTGGCGCCGGAATCGCTGTTTCCGGGCGAGAAAATCGTCATCGGCGTGCACCCGGAGCGGCTTCGCTTCTCCGAATATCCCGCCGTGGGCTTCAAAATTCCCGCCGTGGTGCTCGCGCACCGCTACGCGGGCAGCATGATTCACACCGAGCTTGCGCTCTCCTGCGACGGGCGGCAGCTGACGGCCGTATCCGCGGCGCTGATGAGCGACCTGCCCGCGCCCGGCGCGCACGTGCACGTATACTGGGACGAGCGGCACGCCTCGGTCATTCGGGAGACGGCGTCATGAAAAAGCGTGGAATCGGCATGCTCCTGCCCCTTTGGGGCTGGACGCTGCTCTTCGTGGTGTTCCCGATGGGCTACATCCTGCTTCTGAGCTTCGTATCGGGCGACGCCTTCGGCATCCGCTATGTGTTCACGCCGGACAACTACCGCCGTCTGCTGTCCGCCGAGCTTCTGGCCTGCGTCGTCCGAACACTCAAAATGAGCGGGCTTGCCACGCTTCTTTCGCTCTTGGCGGGCTATCCGTTTGCGTATTTCATGGCGCGCGCGAAAAAGCGCTGGCGCACGACGCTTCTGCTTCTGATCGTGATTCCCTTCTGGACGAGCGCGCTGATGCGCATGTTCGGCTGGCGCATCTTCTTTGAAAGCAACGGTGTGCTAAACGGCGTGCTCAAGTGGTTCCACGACCTGTGGTACGGCCTTCTGCGCCTGCTTGGCGGCTATGCGGACGGCATACCGAAGTATCGCCCGGTGAAGCTTTTGTACACGCGCGGGCTGGTGCTGTTCGGCATGGTGTACACGATGCTGCCGTTCATGGTGCTGCCGATTTATTCGTCGGTGGAAAAGCAGGACGCATCTCTGCGCGAGGCCGCGCGCGATCTGGGCGCGAATCCGTTTCTTTCGTTCCTCACGGTGTCGCTGCCCCTGTCGCTTCCGGGCGCGATTTCCGGATGCGTGCTGGTGTTTGTGCCGTCGATGGGTCTGTTTTTCATAAACCAGATTCTGGGCGGCGGCAAGGTGAACTACCTTGGCGACCTGATCGACTACTACATCAAGGGCGGGCGCGACTGGGCGCTGAGCGCGGCCATGTCCATGACGCTTCTCGTGCTCACCCTGCTGTCCATGGCCGTCTACCGCCGCTTCTCCGGCGGGGACGAAATGGGGGTGTTCTGAGATGAAGGGAAGGAAGGCGCGCCGCCGTTTCTCGTGGGTTCCGAATTTCTATCTGATTCTCGTGCTTCTGATTCTGTACCTGCCCACGTTCGTGGTGGTGGCCTACTCGTTCAACCAGCAGAAGGACGGCCTGAAATGGACGGGCTTCACCACCGAGTGGTACCCGAAGCTGTTCCAGACCCGCCAGATCATGGAGGCCATGCGCAGCAGCCTGATCGTCGCCGGCGCGAGCTGCCTGATCGCCGCCGTGATCGGCACGCTGGGCGGCGTGGCGATGGCGCGGCGCAAAAGCCGCCTTTCGGGCGCGGTGGAATCGATCTCCGCGATTCCGATCATGCTGCCGGAAATCGTGCTGGGGCTCGCGTTTCTGGTCACGTTTTCGCTGCTTGGCATCGAGCGCGGGCTTCTGAGCACGGTGCTGGCGCATACCACGTTCTGCATTCCCTATGTGCTGATTCTCGTGCGCAGCCGTCTGGCCGGGCTCGACCCATCCTATGAGGAGGCCGCGCGCGACCTTGGCGCGTCGCCGATGAAGGCGCTGCTCACCGTCACCGTGCCGCTGATCGCCCCGGCCATCCTTTCGGGCGTGTTTCTCGCCTTCGCCATGTCGCTGGACGATTTCGTCATCAGCTTCTTCGTGAAGGGCGCGGAATCGACCACCTATCCCGTATACGTGTACGGGCGCGTGAAAACCAGCGTCCCGCCCACGGTGAACGCCATGTGTACGGTAATGCTGGGCGTGACGCTTCTGGCCGTCGCGCTTTCGCAATTATTCAAAACCCGCAAACGGTAAGTGCAAAGGAGGTATTCGTTTATGAAGAAAACCGTATCCGTTCTGCTCGCGCTCGTGCTCGCGCTGTGCGCCTGCGCGCCCGCCATGGCGGACGTCGAGTCCGCCAACCGCGCCGCCGCCGAGGCCGCCGCAAAGCTGCCCGAGGACGCGCGCTTCGTGAACATCTTCAACTGGACGTACTACATTCCCGACGAGGTGCTGGAGGAATTCGAAAGCGCCACCGGCATTCGCGTGAACTATTCGCCGTTCTCCTCCAACGAGGAAATGCTGGGCGCCATCGGCTACGCGCTGGGTCAGTACGACCTGATGGTCGCCAGCGACTACGCCGTGGCCGCGCTGATTGATAACGGCTACCTCACCAAGATCGACCCCGCCCGGCTGGAGAACTACAAAAACATCAACCCGGCGTTCATGAACCAGTACTACGATCCCGACAATGCCTACTCCATCCCCTACACCAGCGTGTTCCCGCTGATCGCCTACAACCCGGACGAGGTGAGCGTGGAGATTCACAGCTTCGACGCGCTGTGGGACGAGAGCTTCAAAAACAGCCTCGTTCTGGTGGACGAAATGCGCACGATCATCGGCATGACCGCGAAGACGCTGGGCTACTCCGTCAACGAAACCGACCCCGCCCATCTGGCCGAGATTCGCGAAAAGCTCCTGCGGCTGAAGGACAACGTGTGCGTGTTCAACTCCGATACCTCCCACACTGCGCTGGTCGGCGGTGACGCTGCCGCGGGCGTGATGTACGGCAGCATGGTCGTCGCCGGACGCGACGTGATGGACATCGCCGTGGCCTACCCGGAGGAGGGGCTCTCCTGCGGCATCGACAACTACGTGCTTCCCAAGGACGCGCCCCATCTGGACGCGGCCTATATCCTGCTCAACTACCTGCTGGACGGCGAGGTCGCCGCAACGGCCTATGAGCTGATCGACTACGCCAGCTGCAACTCCGCCGCCGCCGAGTACCTCTCCGAGGAATATCTGAACGACGACTCCATCAACCCGCCGAACGACCTCGCCGAGACCGCCGAAATCGTGCGCACGCTCGACGATGAAACGCAGAAAATCTACGTCGATATGTGGCTGGCGTTCAAAAACTAAAAAAATCTCTCCCATCCGCGCGGCCGGAGCCTTCATCGACTCCGGCCGCGTTATTTTGCACGAAAGCGTAATGTTCTGTTTCCGAACCTCCTTCAAAATCCAACGTGACCAACGCAGGCCGCCCGCCTGCGTCGAGCGGCGAACCTTACTATCGACGAACCTACCCGTGCGAAGTCACGCGCCGATGCCAAGGCTTCTTCTTAAAACCACCGAGACCGCTACAGGCCGCTCGAGGGGGTGCAGGGGGAGCGACGCTCCCCCGCCCTCGGGGACGCGGAACCGCTTCGGCGGTTTTCGCGTAGGATGCGCGGGAGGGGGTTTTCATGCCTTTCATTGTATGCAAATTCGGCGGCTCCTCGCTGGCGGCGGGCGACCGCTTTCTGCGCGTGCGCGACATCGTCCGCAGTGACCCGTCGCGCCGCGCCATTGTCGTTTCCGCGCCCGGTCGGCGCGACGCGAGGGACGAAAAGATTACCGATCGGCTCATCCGCTATTTTGAAACCGGCGACGAAGCGCTGTGGCGCGCCGTGGAGGCGCGGTTTCTGGAAATCGGCGAGACCATCGGGGCAGACGCCGCGCCGCTTCTTCAGGAGACGCGCGAGGCGATTCTCCGGAAATCCAGCGCGGCGTTCGCTGCCGGGCGGGGCGAATACCTGTCGGCGCGTCTGCTGGCGCGGCTTCTGGGCTTTCGCTTTGTCGACGCGATGGACTGCGTGCGCTTTACCGAGGGCGGCGCGCTCGACCGGGCCGCCACGCGGCGCGAGATGCTTCACTGCCTGTGCGGCGCGCCGTTTGTGCTGCCCGGCTTTTACGGCGCGGATTCCGCCGGGCGCGATTTCGTATTTCCGCGCGGCGGCGGCGACATCACCGGCGCGCTCGTGGCCGCGAACCTCGGCGCGGACGTATACGAGAACTGGACGGACGTGGACGGCGTATACGACCGCGATCCCGCCGTCGATCCCCGCGCGCGCAGGCAGCGCCGCCTGACCTACGATCAGATGGAGGCGCTGGCCGCCGCGGGCGCACGCGTTCTGCACCCGGACAGCCTGCGTCCCGCGCGGGACGAATCCATCCCGGTGCATGTCCGCAGTACCTTCCTGCCGCAGGCAAGCGGCACGTGGATTGCCTGAAGCGTACCGCGCGCCGCCGACGGCGAGTCTTCCTCCATTCGTTTACATTTTCTGTAAGGAGGACTCGCATCGGCGGCATTTCCCGCTCGTTTTTTACTCAAGCGAAACACGCGCTTATCCGCGCGAAAACGCTCCAGCCGCCATGTTTTGTTTGGGTTGATTTTTCCGAAAACGTATTGCGTAATTTGGAGATTTTGACTATCATAAATGGCAGGATACGCGTCTGCGCGAAAAGTGAGGATCGTTTCATGAATATAAAAGTATATTATGTGAGCCCGAAGGGCTGCGCACAGGAAATCGCCGAGGCGATTGCCCGCGAGTGCCGGTGCACCAAGGAGCCCCTGATGCCTGCCTATCCGCCCGAGGGCGTGGCGATGATGTTCATCGGCTGCGAGGGCGGCAAGGCCGACAAGGTGACGATGGACTTCATTTCCTCCCTGAACACGAACCGCGTGCGCAACGCCGCGCTGTTCTCCTGCAGCCCCCGCCGCGACAACGTGGCCATTGAGGAAATGCGTCAGGCGCTGGAGGCGCGCGGAGTCCGCGTGCTTCAGGGCTCCATGGCCTTCCCCGGCAAGGGCTTTCTGAGCGGAAGGCGCCCCGGCCCGGAGGATCTTGAGGCCGCGCGAAGCTACGCGCGCGAGTGCCTGAACAGCATCGGCAAATGACGCCGCCCATTCGCAGACGGAAGGCAGCCGCCTTGGAATACGCCCGTGTTCCAGAGCGGCCGCCTTTCGTTTTGCCTTCTAAAATACATTATATCTTTACAATCGAACGCGTGTGTGGTATACTATTGCCTATGAATCCTGCTTGCGGCGCAAGGGCGATCGACATGGCAAAGGAGGGACGACCATGGACAGGCAAACCGAGCTTACCCAAGAACAACAGTACACCGCGCATGTGCAGCAGCTGCTTTTTGCGGTGATCGAGCGATCACGCGACTATTCGCAGGGGCACTTGGGCTCCATACGCGCGCTGCTGGCGGACGCGTGGGAGGAGCTGCGCATGAAGCCGACGGCGCTGAGTGTGCAGGATATGGAGCAGCTCTCCGCGGAGGTGGATCGTTTTCTGGCGCGAAAGACGCTGACGGACAACCTTGCCAAGCGGTACGAAGCCATGCTGATGAATCCCTTCTTTGCGCGGGTGGACTTTCAGGAGGACGGCGCGAAGGAAAAGGAGAAAATCGTCATCGGGCTTTACAGCCTGAAGGACAGGGACGGCGAAATTCTGGTGCACGACTGGCGCGCGCCTGTGTGCAGCCTGTATTACGACGCGATGCCCGGGCCTGTGTCCTATGAAAGCCCCTCGGGCGAGATTCGCGGGCAGATGACGCTGAAGCGGCAGTATAAGATGGAAAAGGGCCGCCTGAAATATTATGTCGATACGGACGTGGGCATTGACGACGAGATGCTTCTGGACATTCTTTCCGGCGCGACGAGCCGGCATATCCGGCAGATCGTTTCCACCATTCAGGAGGAGCAGAACCGCGCCATACGCTACGCGAACGTGCGGCTTCTGTCCGTGATCGGCGGCGCGGGCTCGGGCAAGACCAGCGTGGCCATGCACCGCGCGGCGTTTCTGATGTATCGCCACCGCGACCATTTGGACGCGAAGCGAATCGCCATCCTGTCGCCCAGCAATTCCTTTTCCGAATATATCTCCACGGTGCTGCCGGAGCTGGGCGAGGAAAACGCCGCGGCGGTTACGCTGAACAAAATCACCTCCGAAATCATCGGGCAGAAGGTTGAAATTCCGCTTTTACAGACCGAGGCGCTGCTGGACGAGACCAACACGCTTCGGCGCGAAAGCGTGCGCTACAAAAGCGGCGAGGCATTTCTGAACCGCATGCGCCGGTTTGTCGCCGAGTTTTCCCGCGTGGGGCCGGCGTTTGAGGACGTGGCGCTGGGCGGGAGCACGCTGGTGACCGGGGCGGAGCTTACCCGGATGTACCGCGCCGACTACAAGCTGCTTACGCCCGCGCTGCGCGTTACCCGCATTCAGACGGTGCTGGACAGCCGGCTGGAGCAATGGGAGAAATCGCTGTACGCACAATATGAAAAGCAGCTGATTTCCAGCTATCGCGGGAAGGATCTGGAGATGGCGACGCGCTTTGCCGTGTCGCACCGGCTGCAGCCGGTCAGGCAGCAGATTCGAAAAATGCTGGACGTGCGCATACCGCTTCTGTACGTCGACGCGCTGCAGGGCGCGCCGGAGGAGCTGATCGCGGCGGCGCGGGAAAACGCGGCGGCCGGATGCGTATGGTGGGAGGACGCGGCCGGTATCGCCTATCTGGCGCTGGCGCTGGGCTTCGCCGCGCCGGACAAGAACATCCGCCATCTGCTGGTGGACGAGGCGCAGGATTATTCCGACGTGGCGCTGGCCATGCTTGCACTGTACTATCCCGCGGCGTTCGTCACGCTCTTAGGCGATCCCAAGCAGCGCACGTGCCCGGCAATGCCGCCCTGCGATCCCGCGCGGTGGAACGACTGCTTCGGCGTGCCGGACGCGCCGCTGGTGCAGCTGACGCGCTGCTACCGTTCCACGCTGCCGATCACGCGTCTGTGCAACGCAATCCTGCCCGACGACGAGCAGGTGGTGCCGTTTGGACGCGAGGGCAAGCCGCCGCGCGTCGAGCCGAAATCGGACGAAGCGCTGCTGGACGCCGTGCGCGAGGCGGTAGACGCGGGGTACGGCTCCATTGCCGTCATCACGCGCACGCTGGCCGAGGCAAAGCGCGTGGCGGAGTTCATTCCCAAGGCACATCTGCTGGACGGCAGCGACGAGGACATCCTGACCGACCCCGGCGACATCGTCGTGGGCGGATACCACCTGATGAAGGGGCTGGAATTCGACGCGGTGATCGTGCTATGGCCGGAGGAACGGCTCTCCGACGGCGAAAGGCGGCGGCTGTATACGGCCTGCTCAAGGGCGCTGCATAGCTTGGCGCTATTGAGCGACACGCGCGTGGACGGGGGAGCAGGCTCGTGAGGCGCCGCGTCAAAATTTTCAATTTTGCCGCCGGCAGTTTCGCCCTTGGCGAAACCTGAAAACCCTTTGGTGTTTCAACCTCCTGCTACCCATCGGAAGTGGATACGATTTCCCGCGGAAATCCTTTTGATTGGAAGTTCGAGAGGGTTCACACCCTCTCGCGCTTTCCCGGGGTGCTTGGACAGATCGCGGGACATTTTATGGTTTCTTAATTGAGGATTGAACGGCAGCACGCGTTTGAGGTTCTCGCGGGATAGAGTGCGGTTTTCGATAGAAGGTCGGATTTCGGGAAGGTTGTCCGGAAAGGGCGTACCGGGCGGAAAAAAGGAAGAGAGACATGTACGACGTACTGATAATTGGCGGCGGAGCCTCGGGGCTTGCCGCGGGAATTTCGGCGGCGCGGGCGGGCGCGGGGCGCGCGGCGGTGGTTGAGCGGCAGGCTCGGGTAGGGAAAAAGCTGCTGGCTACGGGCAACGGGCGGTGCAATTTATATCATTATGGGCTTTGTGCGGAGGAATACGCCGGGGATCGGGCGTTTATTCGGGCGGTTCTGGACGGGTTTGACGCGGACGCGTTTTTTTCTTCGCTGGGGTTTCCGGTCGCAGTGGAGGAAAACGGGTGCATGTATCCGGGGAGCAATCAGGCCTCGGCGGTGCTGGACTGCCTGCGGCTGACCTTGAGCGAGGCGGGCGTTGAGGAGATCTGCGAGTTTGATGTTTCAAGGCTGGAGAGCGGCAGGAAGGGCTGGCGCGTATGGGCGGCGGACGGGCGTTCGCTTTCGGCGGCGCGCGTGATCGTCGCGGCGGGCGGCATGGCCGCGCCGAAGCTGGGCGGGTCGAACGCGTTCCGGTCGCTGCTCGCGCCGCTGGGGCATTCGTTTACGCCCTGTCTTCCGGCGCTTACGCGGCTGTGCGTGCGGCCGTCGGACGTGGCGGGGCTGAAGGGGCTGCGCTGCGCGGGAACGATCGCGCTTTCGGTGAACGGGCGGGAGGTTTCGCGCGAGACAGGCGAGCTTTTATTCGCCGAGGACGGCGTGAGCGGCATCGCGGCGATGCAGCTTTCGCTGCACGCGGCGGAGGCGCTGCGGCGCGGCGAGCGCGTGGAGGCGCATCTGCGCGTGGGCGGCGGACTGGACGCGGCGGCGATTTTCGCGCGCGCGCGGCGGTTCCCGGAGCGGCCTTTGGAGGAATTTCTGACCGGCGTGGTTCCCAAGCGAATCGGTCAGGCGGCCTTGAAGCGCGCGGGAATCGCGCCCCTGAGCCGTTTGGCCGGGTCGCTTTCGCAGGAGGAGGCGGCGCGCGCGGCTATCGAGCTGGGCGACTGGGTGATTCCGGTGACGGGGCTTCCGGGCTTTGACGGCGCACAGGTGATGCTGGGCGGCGTGAAGTGCCGGGAGTTTTGTCCCGACACGCTGGAATCTCGGCTCGCGCCCGGGCTGTATGCGTGCGGGGAGCTGTTTGACGTGACGGGGCCGTGCGGCGGGTATAATCTCGCGTGGGCATGGGCGAGCGGGTGTCTGGCAGGAAGGTGTGCGGCGAAATCGCTGTAAATGAGATGCGAATATGCGTTTCGGAAGGGTTTCCGAAGGCGCGCGGCGAATTTTAAACGGTTCAAGTTACATAGCGGAAACGCGGGAAATGGAAAAGAAGGATGAAAGCGCGCGGGCACGGGCTCGCGCGGCGGGAGCGGTATGATCAGAATTACGAATGCGCGTTTGGAGCTGAACGAGGCGAACCGGCCGCTGGAGGAGCTGGCGGCAAGGCTTTTGAAGGTGCGCTGGTCGGACGTGAAGCGCGTGCGATTGGTAAAGAAGAGCGTGGACGCGCGCGACAAGGGCGACGTACATTTTGTGTGCGCGCTGGACGTGGAGGTCTCGCCCGTGCCCGCGCGGCTGCCGAAAAACGCGGCGCCGTGCGAGAAGGCGCAGGGCTGGGAGGTGCGTCCGGACGGTCGTCTGCCGGACGCGCCGCCGGTGGTGGTGGGGCTGGGCCCCGCGGGGCTGTTCGCGGCGCTCACGCTGGCAAGGCGCGGTCTGAAGCCGGTGGTCTTGGAGCGCGGGCGCGACGTGGACGCGCGGCTTGCGGACGTGCAGCGCTTCTTTGAAAGCGGAATTCTGGCCGAAAACAGCAACATTCAGTTTGGCGAGGGCGGCGCGGGCGCGTTTTCCGACGGCAAGCTGAACACCGGCATCAAGGACGCGCGCTGCCGCTGGGTGCTGGAGACACTCTGTCAGTTCGGCGCGCCGGAGGAAATTCTCTGCGAGGCCAAGCCGCACATCGGCACCGACCGGCTTCCCGGCGTGGTGAAGGCGATAAGGGAGGAGATCGTGCGGCTGGGCGGCGACGTGCGGTTTGAAACGACGCTCACGGGGCTGGCTTTGGAGAACGGGCGCGTCGCGTGCGCGATTGCGGGCGGCCGGGAAATTCCCACCTGCGGCGTGGTGCTCGCGGTGGGGCATTCGGCGCGCGACACGTTTGAAATGGTGCTTCGAACCGGCGCGCCCATGGAGCGCAAGCCGTTTTCCATCGGCGCGCGCATCGAGCAGAAGCAGGCGTGGCTGAACCGCTGCCAGTACGGCGCGGCCGCCGGGCATCCGGCGCTGGGCGCGGCGGACTACAAGCTGAACACAAAGGTGTCGGACGGGCGCGGCGCGTACACGTTCTGCATGTGCCCCGGCGGGCAGGTGGTAGCCGCGGCCAGCGAGGCGGGCAGCGTGGTGACGAACGGCATGAGCCCATACCGGCGCGACGGCGAAAACTGCAACGGCGCGCTGCTGGTGGACGTGCGCGTGGACGACTTTCCGGAAACGGACGGCGTGCTCGCGGGCGTGCGCTTCCAGCGAAAATGGGAGGAAGCGGCGTTCCGGCTGGGCGGCGAGGACTATCGCGCGCCCGCGCAGCTGGCGGCGGACTTTCTGCGCGGCGTGCCGTCAAAGGCCGCGCGCGGCGTACAGCCGACGTACCGCCCCGGCGTGACGTTTACCAATCTGGAGGGCTGCCTGCCGCCGTTCGCCGTTTCCGGCATGCGGGAGGCGCTGGCCGCGTTCGACCGGCGGCTGCCCGGCTTCGCGGGGCCGGACGCGGTGCTGACGGGCGTGGAGACGCGCTCGTCGTCGCCGGTGCGCATTCTGCGAAGCGCCGAGACGTGCGAATCCGCCGTGCGCGGGCTGTTCCCGGCAGGCGAGGGCGCGGGATACGCGGGCGGCATCCTGTCCGCCGCGGTGGACGGCATCCGCTGCGCGGAAAAGGTGTGGCCGGAGGGAAGAGCATGATTGGGTTTACGAAGCGAGGCTTCGGCGTGGAGGCAGGTTTGCCGATGCGCATTCTGCGGAACGCGGAGACGTGCGGGTTCGCCGTGCGGAGGCTGTTCCCTGCAAGACGCGCGGACGGCATCCGCTGCGCGGAAAAGGTGTGGCCGGAGGGAAGAGCATGATCGAGCTTGCAAAGCGAGGCTTCGGCGTGGAGGCAGGTTTGCCGGTGCGCATTCTGCGGAACGCGGAGACGTGCGGGTTCGCCGTGCGGAGGCTGTTCCCTGCAAGACGCGCGGACGGCATCCGCTGCGCGGAAAAGGTGTGGCCGGAGGGAAGAGCATGATCGAGCTTGCAAAGCGAGGCTTCGGCGTGGAGGCAGGTTTGCCGGTGCGCATTCTGCGGAACGCGGAGACGTGCGGGTTCGCCGTGCGGAGGCTGTTCCCTGCAAGACGCGCGGACGGCATCCGCTGCGCGGAAAAGGTGTGGCCGGAGGGAAGAGCATGATCGAGCTTGCAAAGCGAGGCTTCGGCGTGGAGGCAGGTTTGCCGGTGCGCATTCTGCGGAACGCGGAGACGTGCGGGTTCGCCGTGCGGAGGCTGTTCCCTGCAAGACGCGCGGACGGCATCCGCTGCGCGGAAAAGGTGTGGCCGGAGGGAAGAGCATGATCGAGCTTATCAACCAAAATCCCGGCGTGACGGCGCTGTGCGCGGTGCTGGTGGCCTCCGTCGCGCTGCTGCTGATCGTTTCGTCGCTTCTGAAGCGGCAGAATCGGCGCACGGCGGCGATGCTGCGAAGGCTTGATCAGCGCGTGATGGGCAGCGGCGGGCAGCTGCGCGCGTCGGTGGACACGCTGAGCCGCACGATGAACGGCGCGGCGGCGAACCTGTCCGCCGTGTCGGACAGCATGGAGGCGCGGCAGGAGCGCATGCGCCGCGAGATGGCGGAAAAGCTGGAAATCATGCGCCTTCAGAACGAGCAGAAGCTCGAATCGATGGGCACGGGCATGCAGCGCACGCTGGAGGCGCGGCTGGGCGAATCGTTCCGACTGGTGAACGGGCAGCTGGAAAACGTGTACAAGGGCGTGGGAGAGATGCGCAAGCTCGCGGAGGGCGTGGGCGACCTGAAGCGCGTGCTTTCGGGCGTAAAGACCCGCGGCATCTGGGGCGAGGCGCGGCTGCGCGCGATTCTGTCCGAATCGCTGACGACCTCGCAATATGAGGAGAACGTGGCGGTCGTGCCCGGCTCGCAGGAGCGCGTGGAGTTCGCCGTGCGGCTGCCCGGGCGCGACGAGAGTTCGCCGGTGTGGCTGGCGGTGGACAGCAAGTTTCCGCTGGAGGACTATCAGCGCCTGATCGAGGCGAGTGAGCGCGGCGACGCGAATGACGTGAAAAAGTGCGCGCAGGCGCTGGAAAACGCCGTGCTTGAGCAGGCCAAGCGCATTTCGCGCTATATCGACCCGCCGCATACCGCCGATTTCGCCGTGATGTTCCTTCCGGCGGAAAGCCTGTACGGCGAGGTGCTGGCGCGGCCGGGGCTGATTCAGAAGCTGCAAAGCCGGTATCACGTGCTTCCCGCGGGGCCGGGCAGCTTTCAGGCGCTGGTCAACTGCCTGCAGATGGGCTTTCGGACGCTCGCCATGGAAAAGCGCAGCGCCGAAATTCTGCGCATGCTGGGCGGTGTGCGGCAGGAGTTCGCGCGCTTCGGCGAGACGCTGGATAAGGCGCGCACAAGGCTCGAAATGGCCGCGGGCGATTTAGACAGCGTGGGCGTGCGCACGCGCGCGATCAACCGGAAGCTTTCCGATTTGGAGACGGAGACGGACGGAGACGAGAAAACCGCGCCAAACGATTGACAAAACGGCAATTTTCTATTATGATAGAGAAAATTGCAGGCGTTTGATTTGAAGAAGAGAGGAAGAAACGGAGAATGAGGAACGTTCGCTTCAGAAGGCTGGCGGGGCTGCTTCTGGCCGCGCTTCTGCTGTTCGCCCTTGGCGCGGGAGCGGAGGAGACTCTGGAGGCTGCGTTTGAGGGGCTTGAGCTTCCCACGATTCATACATACCAGAGCAGATATTCGATTCGCGGCGTACTGACCAGCAGCGTGCCCCTCACGGGCGTGTCGGTTTCGGTAATCGACGACCGCTCGCTGGAAACCGCGCTGGAGGCCTCCATGAGCTTTGAACCGAGCGCGGATGTTCGCGCGGTTGACCTGTCGGAGCTGGGCGGCAAGCTGCGCTTTCAAACCCTCAAGGCCGGAGAGAAAACGCTGCGCATCACCGTTTCCAGCGAATCGGAGACGCGGGAGGTGCTTTCGCAGTTTTTCTATGTCGCGGACGAGAAGAGCCACTTCACAAGGCCCGTTCATATGACCGGGGACTGCAGGCTTTCCGTTTCTCATGGAACGTGGGGCGACATGACCGACCGAAACTACAACACGTGCTGGAAGATCCGAAATGTGGGCGACCGCGTGCAGATCGTCGTGCCGGAGGATCGAACCGCCGCGCTTCTGACGCTGGAATGGTCGATTGCGCCGTCTCCGTTCACCGTGACCATGCTGGACGCGAACGGAGAGGTGCTTTCAGCCATCACCGAGGACAACCGCTGCGAGATGATCAATTTCGGCTATGAGCTCGACCCCGCGGCTAAGACCATACAGGTTTTCCCTTCTGACTTAAAAGCAGGCATCTGCGAGCTTCGCGTGATGGAGGAGGGCAGGGTCCCCAGCTGTGCCCAGCGCTGGCAGCCCGCCGGGGACAAGGTGGACATGATGATCTTCTCCGCCCATCAGGACGACGAGGTGCTGCTTTTCGGCGGAACGATTCCCTATTACGCCGCGCAGGGCAAGAACATTCTCGTGGTCTATATGGCCAACTGCGGCCGCAGCCGCTATGCCGAGGCGCTCAACGGGCTGTGGGACTGCGGGCTGAGGACGCATCCGGTGTTCGTCGGACTCAAGGACAGGCTTCTGGAAACCTACGACGCGGCCGTCCGCCTCTGGGGCTACGAAAGCACCGAGGCGATCGTGACCGGGCTTCTGCGCCGGTATAAGCCCGACGTGGTCGTGACCCACGACGTCGACGGCGAATACGGCCACAAGCAGCACATCCTTACCTCCGCCGTCGTGCGCAGCGCCATTGAGCGCGCCGCCGACCCCGAAAGCGACCCGGACAGCGCCGAGAAGTACGGCGTATGGCAGATTCAAAAGCTCTACATTCACCTGTATGGGGAAAACGAGCTTACCATGAACGTCTATGACGAGCCGATGGACGAGTTCGGCGGGTTCTCATCCTCCCAGATGGCGACCATCGCCTACTGGAAGCATGCTTCCCAGCAGAACGACTTTGTGGCGAGTCTTGGCGAGGTCTACGACAACCGCAGATTCGGGCTGTATTTTTCGGCCGTCGGAGAGGACGCCGCGAAGAACGACCTGTTTGAAAACATCGTCCCGTAAGGCGGGCGACGAAAGAGGAAAACGATGAAACACATTCGGACAATGCTGGCTCTGCTTCTGATCATGGCGCTTGTGCCGGTTCTTCCGGCCGCCGCCGAGGAAAACGGCGAATTGCAGGTGCATTTTCTGCGAATCGGGCGCAACGACGGGATTCTGATTTCCATGAATGGGGAAACGGCGTTCATCGACGGCGGGTCGCGGTATCATGGGAACGTGGCGGCCGACTATATGGAGAAGCTGGGCATTACGCATCTGAACTATTACATCGGCACGCACGCGCACAGCGACCATGTGGGCGCGGCGTGCTCGCTGCTGGCGCGGATTCCCGCGGACGAAATTCTGTACACCTATTCGCTGGCGGTGGACTGCATGCTCGACAGCGCCCGCACGGCGGAGGAAAAGCGCGTGATTCGCGAAACGCCGCGGCGCACGCTGGCCTGCGGCGACGAGTTCACCGTGGGCGCGGCCACGGTGCGCGTGATGGGACCGAAGGCGTACAGGCCGTTCAAGTCGTTCAAGGACGGCACGGAAAATGAAAACTCGCTCATCCTGCGTTTGGAATACGGGAGCGTGAGCTTCCTTCTGTGCGCCGACACGACAAACGGCGTTTTGAAGTCGCTTCTGAAGGAGGATCCGTCGCTGATGGAGTGCACTGTGCTGAAAAGCCCGCATCACAACGTGGGTCTGCACGCGGATGTGTACAAGTATCTCAAAACCGACTACATGATCTTCTCCACCAGCAGCAAATATCCGCCGGAGACCTCGCAGATCAACAAGGCGCGGCGCGCGGGCGCGCGGGTGCTGATTACCAGCGCCGACAACGCGGGAAACATCGTGTTTACCACCGACGGCGAGACGATTCGCTATACCTGCGAAAACGAGGCGGGCAAGTGGAAGGTTGGCAAGGACTCGGTGAAGCTCAAGAAGGGGCAGACCAAGAGCATTGCCTGCGACACGCGCAGGATGATCAACACGCTGTCCTTCGAGTCCACCGACGAGAGCGTCGCAACCGTCGACCGCGCGCTGTGCAAAATCACCGGCGTGGGCGCGGGCGAATGCGACGTAATCGTCACGGCCTTCGACGGCAGCACGCGCACCATTCATGTGACCGTGCGCTGATTGCGCCTCCGCACGGTGACAACGCGAAAATGAGCGGCGGAGCGGGCCGCTCACGCGGAATTTGTACTATACAAGCGCCCTTCCGCATGGTATACTTATATTACCCGGCTTGATACGGACACGGAGGCCACGATGGGCGGACAAACATACGGATTGGATGGGCTTGATTTTCTGAACCCGGCTTCACCGGCCGCGGTTCTGTTTCACACGTTTATGGGGGCGGCCTGCGTATTTACGCACGAGGGCGGCGCCTATCGGATTCAGCTTGTCAATCAGAAGTTCATAGAGGAGCTGGGCGGCTTTTTTACCGCGGAGGAGGCGTACCGCGAGGACATTCGCGCCCGGCTTACCGACGCGGAGGCAGGCGCGGTTGACCGGCTGATTGAAAAGGCGGAGCGAAGCGGTGAAATGGCGGAGGGCGAGATGAATTTCAGCCGTCTGCCGCCGTCGATTTCCCATTTGCGCCTGTTCATGCGCGCGCTTGGAAAGCGCATGTATTTTGTGGGCGTGGTGAATGTGAGCGGGCACGCGGAGGCGAAGCGCAGCTTTGAGGATCGCGTGGAGCTGCTTCGGCTGCTGAACAGCACCGGCCGCGAGATTTTTTCCGAAAACGATGACGACCGCGCCATGCGCACCGTGCTGGAAAACGCGTGCGAATATTTTAGCGCGCGCCACGTGTATCTGTATGAGATCGACGCGCGGCAGGAGCGGGCGGCGATTGCCTGCGCCGCGTTCGCGGCGAACGGCGGAGAAAAGCAGATCCCGCCGGAAAGCGTGTCGATGGCGGCCATTCCGCACTGGGAGCGCGCGTTTGCGCGCAGCGAATATGTGCTGATCGACGATGTGAACCGGCTGGGCGCAAGCTGGAAAAGCGAAATCGAGCTTCTGCGCAGGTATGGCATCACGTCGATCATGTCCGTTCCGGTGTTTCTGGACGGGCGGCTGTACGGCTTTGTCAACGCGGTGGAATCGATGCGGCATCCGCGCCGCGTCGATCATCTTGCGTCGCTGGTCGATTACGTCACCGTGATTCTCGAGCGCAGCCGGCTGAAAAAGCAGCTTTCGACCGAGAAGGCGCTTCTGACGCGCATCATGGAGGATACGCCCGGCGGGTTCATGCGCATTCGTCTGGACGGCGGGCGCATGGAGCCGGTGTACATCAACGAGGGCTTCGCGCGCATCGTGCGCATGGAGCGGAGCGAGCTTTTGCGCCGATACGGCGAAAACGCGCTGTGGGGCATGAACGCGGACGACGCAACCGAATTCCGGCATTCGCTGGAGGTGGCGCAGCGGCGCGAGGGAACCATCAGCATGCAGACGCATCTGGCGCGCGGCGACGGAAGCTGCGCGTGGGTGCGCGCGTTCTACCGCACGACCCGCGACGCGGACGGCACGCAGTATCTGAATGGCTATTTTGCCGACATTACCGACGAAATGGGCGCGGAGGACGTTCGCCGCGACCTTCTGAACCACCTTCCCTGCGGCGCGGGCATGTATGAGGTGGACGGCGGCGAGCTGCGCATGCGCTATACGAATTCGTCGCTTCTTCGCATGCTGGGCGGCTTTCCCGCCGGGGCGGACATGAACGACGTGCGCTCGTTCGTTCACCCGGAGGACTGGCCGCGCATATGGGAAAGGATTCGCGAGGGCATGGAGGGGCGCCGCGCGATGGACATGCCGCTTCGGATTCGAAACGCAAGCGGCGGCTACACGCATTTGTATCTGAACGCGCAGATGGAGCGCATGAGCGACGGCAAGGCGCTGATTTACGCCGTTTATTCGGAGGACATTGAGGACAGGCTGCACGTCTTCGAGGAGGCCGCGCATCTGGCCATGGCGCAGACGGGCGGCTCCGTGGCGCTGTACGACGTGGCGACCGACACGATTACGCTGCCGACGGCGTACGCGCGCAGTCACGCGCTGCCGGAAACGCTGACGCGCTTTTCCGTTTGCATGGAGGGAAGCACGAAGGACGAATACAGCCGGCAGGCCGCCGCGTTCAGCCAGCTGATGCAGGCGCTGAAGGACGGCGAACGGCAGAAGGAAATGATCATGCACCTTCCTCTCGCCAGCGGCGAATGGCGCTGGGAGCGGATTCAGTTCGTAACGGTTCTGGACATCGACGGGCGGCCGCGCAAGGCGGTGTTCAGTGCGGAGGACATTACCGACGCGTATGAGAAGGAGCTTTCCTACCTTCGCTTCCGAAGCCAAATGGACTCCATTCCCGGCCGGGAGAAGCTGTATCTGGAGCTGGACATTGAGGATCGCCGCCTGATCACCGTGGACGGCAGCCTGCTTCCCGTGAATCGCGGCCAATGGGCGCACGGCTACGACCGGGAGGTGCATCGCATGGTGAGAACCCATGTGGTTCCGGAGGATCAGCCGCGCGTGCTGGCGTTCCTCGTGCGCGAAAACTCGGCGGCATTTATTACCAGCCGAAGCAACCCGAGCGAAATCGAGGCGCGCATCCGCATCGGGGACGGAAGCGTCCGCTGGGCGCGAGCCTCGGTCGAGGGCGTAATCGACGGGTTTACCGGGCACACGATCGCGTCCGTGATGATTCGCGATATTCACGAGGAAAAGCTGGCGGAGCTGGATATTCTGTCGCGCGCCGAACAGGACGGCATGACGGGCGTGTACAACCGCGCGACCGCCGACGCAATGATCGAGCGCGTGTTCCGCGTGAGCCGGAACGAGGCGGTCACGCTGGTGATCACCGATATTGACAAGATGAAGACGATTAACGACAGCATGGGACACATGCAGGGCGACCGCGCCATCCGCGAGCTGGCCGCGCAGCTCAAGACGTATTTCCGACCCAGCGACATTGTGGGGCGGTATGGCGGCGACGAATTCATTCTGCTTCTGCGCAACACGCACAACCGCATGCGCGTGGAAAGGGTGCTGGAGACGCTGGCCGACCGGATTGGAAGCATCCGGCTGGGCGAAAAGGGCGAATCCACGCTGCGCGTTTCGCTGGGCGCGGCAATGGGCAACACCGGAATGGATACCTATGAGTCGCTTTTGCGCAAGGCGGATAAGGCGCTGTATTGCATCAAAGGCGACCGGCATTTCCGCTGCGCGTTCTATACGCCGGAGATGGAGCAGGCCGGGTATCGCCACGGCGGGGAATCCGGGCCGGCGACGACATATGAGCCCGACGAGGCCAGCCTGAAGCGCATGTACACGGCGATTACGGCAATGTACGACGTGTGCATCGCGGCGAACCTGACGCAGAACCGCTATGAGGTTCTGAAGTGCGGATTCGGGCAGATTCCGGGAAGAGGGGTTTTATCCGAGCTGATCGAGCAGAGCTGCGAGTTTTATCGGGAGGAGGACAGGAAGGCCTATCTGAACCTGTTTTCGCGCGAAAAGCAGCTGGCGGCGATTGCCGCCGGGGAAAAGCGGCTCAGCTATGTGGGTCTGACCCGCTGCGCGGACGGCGTGTGGCGGCTGGTGCATATCGGGCTGGTGTTCACCGGGCCGAACGAGAACGGCGACCAGATGCAGCTGACGCTTGTAAAGGTAGACGAATAACCCGCCCGGGCGCGGGGTGCGAGAGGGCTTCGGCCCTCTCGCGCTCTCCCATGGGGCTGCGGGAAGGCGCACGCGGGTTCGATGGAGCCGGTATGCGATTGGGTTTCGCAGCAAAGTCTCCTGTTCGAGGCCGCGGGGGTGCGAGAGGGCTCCGGCCCTCTCGCGCTCTCCCATGGGGCTGGAAAAAGAAACACGCGAGTTTTAAGAAGCGTTTCCCTTAAACCGTAACGGGAATGGCTATCTCCGTTACAAACTTTTCCCGGTCGCTTGTGATTCCATAGTCGATCATCGTGATCTCCCGCGAAAAGCCGACGGCGGTCAGCGCGTGCGCCCGCAGATAGGCCATAAGCCGTTCGTACTGAACGGGCGCTTCCGTATGGCTGCCGCAAAATCGGATTCGTGCGCAAAGGGCTTCCGGCAGGAAACGGGTCTCTCCGCCGAAGTGATCCTCCTCATCCAAAAGGAGGAAGATTCCATCATACCGGGAAAACCTTCCCTCCAACAAATGCTCCGCAGAAATGCCAAGGCCGACCTTTCCGAGAAACACCACGGCCTCGGTGTTGGTCTGATCCAGCCTGCGGATGGGCGCTTCCATATCGAGGAAGCCCCGGATTTCCAGCGAATCCTCAATCCATGCCATGCGGCAGGCGGGCATTTGCACCAGCTCCACGCGGTCAAGCTCGGCATTCTGCGCCGCCTGCAGCTGCTTCAGGCGGTTGTCGATTTTCCGCTCAACCCGCTTCAGCTCCTGCTGCTTTCGAATGACCGCCGCCTTCTGCTGCCGAAGCTTTTCTTCAATGCGGTCTACCTCCCGGTTGCCGAGGAAGTCCGCAATTTCCGAAAGCGGCATATCCAGCGCGCGCAGGTAGCGAATCGTATTGAGCACCTCAAACTGCTCGGTGCTGTAATAGCGATAGCCCGAGTCCGCGGATATAGCTTCCGGCGCGAGCAGGCCGAGGCTTTCATAATGCCGCAGGCTGCTCACGCTGATATGGAACAGCTTTGATACCTCTCCAATGGAAAACAGGTCTTTTCTCTCCATGCGCTCAGCCTCCAAGCAACGCCCTTCGCTCCCCGCGGCGAAGAACGGCAAACGCGGCCACGCAGATCACAACCGACACCAGCGAGCCGGTCGCCGTCGCCAGTCCCATCGGAAGAAGCGTCTGTGGGAACAGCCGCGAGGTCAGGTACACGCCGGGCACGCGCATGAGGACGATGGCGAGGATGTTGTGCAGAAACGACAGGCCGGATTTCCCGCAGGCGCAGAAATACCCGCTGAAGCTGAAATGAATGCCCGCGAAAATGCTGTCCCAGATATAGCCCCTGAGATACTGCCCGCCCAGCCGAATTACGTCCGCGCCGCCCTCCGCGTTCGCGTCCGTAAACAGGGAAACGATGGACTCCGCCGTAAACTGAATCACAGCCGAAGCAAGGAGCCCGAAGCCTACGGCCAGCAGAACCGCGTAGCGCAGCGTCTGGATGGCTCTTTCCGGCTTCCTTGCCCCGATGTTCTGCGCGCCCAGCGCCGAAACGGTGGAGAGCATCGAGGACGGAACTAAGAACAAAAAGCTCATCACCTTTTCCACAATGCCGACCGCCGCCGCGTCGTTCAGCCCGCGGTGGTTGGCAATGACTGTTATGACGATGAAGGCAATCTGAATCAGACCATCCTGCAGGGCAATGGGTACGCCGATTTTTAACAGCTTTCCCATCACCGGCCGGTCGGGTCTGAAATCGGCCTTCTCCAAGGCGACGCTCCTTCGCTTCAAAATGACGAGCAGGGAGATGCCGACGCTGACGGCCTGCGAGAGCGTTGTGCCCAGCGCCGCGCCCGCGGGGCCGAGGCGCAGAGCGCCCATAAAAAGATAATCCAAGCCGATATTGGCGGCGCAGGCAACGGCGATAAAGTACATGGGGCTTTTGCTGTCGCCCATGCCGCGGAAAATCGAGCTGATGATGTTATACGCCGTGATGAACGGAATGCCGATAAAGCAGATCGTCAGGTACGCGACCGTGCCGTCTATGGCCGCCTTCGGCGTGGACATCACGGAAACAATCGGGCGGACAAAAAGCAGCAAAACAGCCGTCAGCGCAAGCGAAACCGCCATGAAGAGCGTTACCGTGTTTCCAACGTCCCGCGCGGCCTGCCTGCGATTGCCCGCGCCCACAGCCTGCCCGATGCTGACCGTCGCGCCCATCGCAAGGCCGACGATCATCACCGTGAGCATATGCATAACCTGCGAGCCGATGGAAACGGCGGTGGTGCTGGCCACGCCCTCAAACTGGCCGATGATGAACAGGTCGGCCATGCCGTAGAGCGTTTGCAGAAAATACGAGAGCAGGTACGGAAGTGAGAACAAAACGACGTTTTTAAATACGCTGCCGGTGGTTCGATTTCTCTCCATTGCGTCTGACCTTCTTTGCTTTCGGGATACCGTATTATAAACTCTACAATAGATGCAGAGTCAAGAGAAAATCGCGGCGCGCGCAAAGAATTAAAAAAAGGCTTCGCACTCCGGATGAGCGGAGGAAACGAAGCCTTTTCGCGAATGGATTGCTTACTTTCTCTTGAGGTAGCTGGTGGACATATAGCCGGTATAGGTCTTGCCGTTGCCGGTGTAGCTGACCTTCCACCATTTGGAATTGCTGGTGTTGAGGATTTTCACCTGACAGCCCTTGGTCAGCGCGGTGACAACCTTATATTTGGTGCCGGCGCCGGAACGCATGTTGACGACCTTGCCGGTCACGCGGGCGTATTTGCTGGTGGTGGTCGAGCTGGAGCCGCTGGTGGAAACATACTTCTTGCTCACGAAACCCTGCGCGCCGTCGCTGGTGGAAATCAGATAGAAGCTGCCGTTCGTGCCCAGAATGGTAACCTTCGTACCCTTGGCCAGCGTCTTGATGATGCCGGTCGAGGTGGTCGCGCCGCCGCGCATGTTCACGGCCGCGGTGGTCTTGCCAGCCTTGCGGGTGGTGTAGGTGGTGCCGCTGGCGTAGGCGCTGCCGGCGCCCTTGATGTAGAGCGTCTTGATGTAGCCGACCTTGCCGGCGTCGTTTTCAACCTTCGACCAGATGCTGCCCTTGGAGAGTACGTCGATATGGTCGCCATCCTGAACGAAGCCCACGGTCGCGGAGCTGGTAGAGGCCTTCTTGCGCAGACGCAGGGAGCCGCCGCTCACGGCGGTCTTCACCGTTTCGGCGCTCACGAACGCCGGAACCGTCAGTGCCAGAACGCACAGCAGGGAGAGAACGATCATCAATTTCTTTTTCATATTTCCAACCTCCATTCATTCATTCAATCGAAGCACGTATTTGACGCTCCTATTGTACCATAAGTTCCCGTCTTTTTCTCCTCTTTCGTTTACGACTTTATGAATAATTTGGCAAACTAATGACACAGAAACGCCAAATATTTTGTGTGCGAATCCGACTTCAGTCCATACACAGATTCCCACACACGCGCGCGAATTGACGCGAACGCGGCGGCATGCTATAATCCGGGCAGACGCATGCGAAAG
>CAVERI010000036.1:0-26236 GCA_963618055.1 bacterium
TGTCTGTCTGTCAATTATGGGGTTCGGCCTCATGCTTGTCAAGCCCCTTTCGCAAATTTTTTCTTTTGCATGGGAATATACGCCCTGCCAAAATAATTTTAGCAGAAAATCCCTCCGGCCGCAAGGGCTTTTTGAAAAATAAGGAACGAGCGCGCCGGACAAAAAGAAAAATCCCGAAAAACGCCGGAATGCCGGCGCTTTTCAGGCTTTGGAAACGCGAAGGGCTTATTCCCATTCAATCGTCGCCGGGGGTTTGGCGAATTGGCGCGGAGAAATAAAAGAAACAGGAAGCAACGAATCGTATCCCCCGGCGGAAAACCCATGCCAGAAGCCGGTACAAATGAAAAAGTGACGGTCGCTTGAAACGGCGGTCGCTTTTTCATAGGAGGAATCGGGTCAGGGCATGCGGACGACGGGCTCCGCGTCACCTTGGAGATACACGCGCGGCACGCGCTTTCCGATGCGGCTGAGGGCTTCGTTGCGGTTCATGGCGGCGGCAGCGGCGTATTCGTCCACGGTGATCGGGCCGCCGAGCAGGATGACCTCGTCGCCCTCCTGCGCGTCCGGGATGCCGGTCACGTCCACCATCATCTGATCCATGCACACGAGCCCGAGCACGGGCGCGCGGCGGCCGCGGATGCAGACCTCGCCCCTGCCGTTAAAGCGCGGGAAGCCGTCCACATATCCGGCGGACAGCGTAGCCACGCGCGCGTCATGGGCAAGCGGGTGTTCATCGTCATAGCCGACGCATTCCCCGGCGGGCAGCGTGCGAAGCTGGGCAACGCGCGCCTTCAGCGTAACCACGGGGCGGCAGCGCTCCGGGTGCTCGTAGCGGTAGGGGCACACGCCGTACAGCCACGCGCCCGTGCGCACCGCGTCCATATGGCGCTCGGGGTAGCGCACCATGCCGATGGAATCGCAGGCGTGCTTCCGGTATCCGCGAACGCCCGCCGCGTTCAGCGCGGCGCAGGCACGGTCGAAGGCGGCAAACTGCTTTTCGTCGTTTTCGCGGTTTCGAAGCGCAAGGTGGGTGAACACGCCCTCCAGCCGCACCAGCGGATGCTTCGCCAGCGCGATCAGCGCGCTTACGTCGTCCGGGTTAAAGCCCAGCCGGTGCAGACCGGTTTCGATTTTCCCGTGCACGCGCGCCGTCTTCCCGGCGCGTTCGGCCGCGGCAGTGATGGTCTTGGCGCTGTTTTCGGAGAACGCCGTCAGCAGGATGCCGCGGCGAACGGCGCGTTCGGCCTCCAAGTCGCCCGCAAGGCCGAGCACCAGCACGTCCGCGTCCGGTACCTCGTCCAGAATCTCCTCGGCCTCGCTCACGCAGGCCACGGCGAAGGTCTTCGCGCCCTCGGCGCGCAAAAGCCTTGCCGCCTGCCGCGCGCCCACGCCGTAGGCATTCGCCTTCAGAACGCAGATCAGCTCGCATTCCGGCGCCAGCATGCCGCGCGCCGTGCGGTAGTTTTCAAGCAGCGCGTCCACATTGATTTCCGCCCAGCAGCGGCTTACGGCTTCCTCATACTTCACGAAAGCATCTCCCTGTATTCGTTCTGTTCCTTCCGGTTGGCGTAGACGAAGTGCCCCGGCTCGATTTCCACGAACGCGGGCTTATCCGTCTCATAGTCGTGGCACGATGGGTCATACACCAGCAGGCGCTTGCTTTGCTCGCCGACGGGGTCGGGCATCGGCACGGCGGAGAGCAGCGCGCGGGTGTACGGGTGCAGCGGATGCCGAAACAGCGTCTCCGTGTCCGCCAGCTCCACGATCTTGCCCAGATGAATCACGGCAATGCGGTCGCAGATGAAGCGCATCACGCTCAGGTCGTGCGAGATGAACAGGTACGTCAGCCCGCGCTCCTTCTGAAGGTCGCTCAAAAGGTTGAGCACCTGCGCGCGAATCGACACGTCCAGCGCGCTGATCGGCTCGTCGGCAATGATGAATTCCGGCTGCATCACCAGCGCGCGCGCAATGCCGATGCGCTGGCGCTGGCCGCCGGAGAACTCGTGCGGAAAGCGCCCGGAAAACTCGGGCAGCAGACCCACGTCGCGCAGCGCCTGACTGACCTTCTCCGCCCGCTCGCGCTTTCCGTCGCTGCGGTAAATGCCCTCGGACACGATGTAGCTCACCTTGGCGCGCTCGTTCAGAGACGCCATGGGATCCTGAAAAATCATCTGAATCTTGCGCGTCAGCGCGTGGTCGAGCGATTTGGGAATTTTTCCGCTGATGCGCTCGCCGCGATACAGAATTTCGCCCTCAGAGGCCTGACACACGCGGATGACGGCGCGGCCGATGGTGGTCTTTCCGCTGCCGCTTTCGCCCACAAGGCCGAAGGTCTCGCCGCGGTAAATGTCAAAGCTCACGTCATCCACGGCGGTGAACGGTTTGCGGCGGCGGCCGAAGCGCACGGATAAGTGCTTGATTTCCAGCAGCTTTTCAGCCATTTTCCGTCAACCTCCTTTCGGAGAGCTTGCGAATGATCTCCGGCCGCTCCACCCTCGGCGCGCGGGGATCGAGCAGCCACGTGCGCGCCTTATGAGTGGGTGAGACCTCGAAAAACGGCGGCCGCTCCTCGTAGTCGATCTTCAGCGCGTAGGGATTGCGCGGCGCGAACGGGTCGCCCTTGATTTCGCCGAACAGGTTCGGCGGCGTGCCGCGAATGGCGAACAGCTTCTCGCCCTTCACGCCCAGCTGCGGCAGCGACGACAGCAGCGCCCACGTATACGGGTGCAGCGGGTCATAGAAGACCTCCGCCGCCGTGCCGATTTCGAGAATGTCGCCGCCGTACATCACGCAGATGCGCTCCGCCACGTTGGCAACCACGCCCAGATCGTGGGTAATGTAGATGGCCGTCAGGTGATATTTGGCGATCAGGCTTTTGATGAGCCTGAGAATCTGCGCCTGAATGGTCACGTCCAGCGCCGTCGTCGGCTCGTCGCAGATGAGGATTTTCGGCTTGCAGGCCACGGCCACGGCAATGACCACCCTCTGGCGCATGCCGCCGGAGAACTCGTGCGGATACTGCCGCGCGCGCTTTTCCGGGTCGGTAATGCCCACGTCGCGCAGAATGTCCAGCATGGCCTTCTTCGCCTCCGCGCCGCGCAGGTGCTGGTGCAGCTCGATGGCTTCTAAAATCTGCGCGCCGATGGTCATCAGCGGGTTCAGGCTCGTCATGGGGTCCTGCATGACCATGGCGATTTCGCCGCCGCGAATCGCGCCCCATTCCTTTTCGGTTTTCAGGGCGGCGAGGTTTTTGCCCTCATAGAGGATTTCGCCGGAGTCAATCCAGCCGTTTTTGTCGTTCAGTCCCATGAACGATTTCACAAATACGCTTTTTCCGCTGCCGCTTTCGCCGACGATGGCAAGACTTTCGCCGCGCATCACGTCCAGCGACACATCGCGAATGGCGTGGAGCGTCTGGCCGCGCAGAGAGAATTTCACGTTCAGGTTTCGAACGGATAAAATGGGTTCAGGCATGCGAACGCTCCTTTCTTACACGTGATTTTTGGGATCGGCCGCGTCGGCAAAGGCGTTTCCGATGATATAGAACGACACCGTGACCAGCGACAGAATGATCGTCGGGAAGAACAGCTGATAGCGCAGCGCCGGCGCGCCCGCGAACAGCTTGCGTCCCTCGTTGATCAGGTTGCCCAGCGACGGCGTGTCCAGCGGCACGCCAAGGCCGATATAGGTGATGAACACCTCGCTGCCGATTGCGCCTGGAATGGCCAGCGCCATGCGCAGCATGATGACCGACACCAGATAGGGCAGCAGGTTCTTCATCATGATCTGCCGGGAATCCGCGCCCAGACAGCGGGAGGCAATGTTGTAATCGCGGTCGCGGATGATGATAATCTGGTTGCGGATAAACCGCGCCATGCCCATCCAGCGCGTCATGCACATGGCGAAGATCAGCGTGCTCACCGACGGGCTCATGATGTAGGCGATCAGAATCAGCACGATTGTGGTCGGGATGTTGTCCAGCACGTTGTAGACCTCGGTCAGGATGCGGTCGAGCGCGCGCACATAGCCCCAGATCACGCCCACCACGATGCCGATCAGCGCCTCGGTCAGCGCGACCATGAAGCCGATGTACAGGCTCGTGCGGGTTCCGCTCCACACGCGCGCCCACAGATCCTGCCCGATGGAGTTCGTGCCGAACAGGAAGCCGTGGGTGGACGGGAAGGCGTACAGCTTCGTTTCCGCCTTCGTGCGAACCATGCCGTCCTCCGGCTCGCCCACGTCCTCGCGGCGCACGTAGACGTAGCCGCCGGAGTTGCTGTCATCGTTCGTGTAGTCGGCGCTTTCAAAAAACAGGCTTACCGGGAAGCTGCACTTCGCTTCGTAGGGGGTCTGCGTCGGGTCGTCCGGCAGCTTGAGCTTCTGATTCTTCACGAAGCCCTCCTGTCCCTTGTAGGACACGCGGCACCATTCCTCGCCGTATTCCAGCACGGTGAAGTCCGTCCGCTTCGGGATGGTCAGAATTTCGTTCGTCACGGCGTACCAGTCGTCCAGCTCCTTCACCTCGGTGCAGCGCAGAAGGGTGTCCGCGGGAACCGTGCCGCTCACGTTGTGAAGCGACGGGTTCATGTTGTTCACCTGAAGCCCCGTGGCCGGATAGTTGTTAATCCGGTTCGCGTCGTACTGCCCGGGCAGGTAGGGCTGAATGAACGTGAACGCCAAAAGCGCCGCCAACAGCAGCAGAAGAAGCAGCGCGACGCGGTTTTTCAGAAAGGCGCGCAGGGTGCTGCCCCAGTAGGAATAATCGGAATAGCCGCCCCGCTCGGCGGCGTCGGGATCGTAGGGCGCGAAGCCGAAGCGCTCGTCCGCCTGCGCGCTCGTCTCTACGCGGTTCGCGGCGCGGTCTGCCATGCTTTTCATCAGCGCGATCCCTCCTTCTTCACAAAGCTGATGCGGGGATCGACGGCCGCCATCAGCAGATCGCCGATCAGCAATCCCACGATGCCGATGCACGAGAAGATCATCACCAGCGCCTGCACCATGGGGTTATCCTGAAGGCTGATGACTTCGACCAGCAGGCCGCCCATGCCGGGAATGGAATACAGCGACTCAATATAGATGGAGCCGCACACGGTATACAGAAGCGACGTGGGCAGGTACTGAATCATCGGAACCACCGCGTTGCGGAACACGTGCTTCATCATAATCCGCTTCGTCGGAACGCCCTTGGCGCGCGCCAGCTTCACATAGTCGTGCGTCATTTCGTCCACCATGTACCGCCTGAGCCACATGGCGTAATAGGCAATGTTGCCCAGCGCCATGGAAAACAGCGGCAGCACCCACGTGATGGGCATGGTCTTGTCAAACAGCATCTTCGTGTTCAGCAGCTGCGTGCCGTACATTTGAATAAAGATATAATAAATCGCCGAAGGAACGGCGTTGATAAGCACGATGAAAACGGTGCCGAACCGATCCCAGATTTTGGAGCGCGCCATTGCCGCGCCCAGCGGCACGCCGACCACCAGCGCGATCAGCATGGAGGCGAGGCCGAATTTGATGGAGATGGGCGCCTTCTGCGCGATAATGACCGCCACGGACTCGCCGACGCGGTATTTGGCGGAGGTGCCGAGGTTTCCATGAAGCAAATCGACGAAAAAACGCTTGAGCTGCACGAAAAACGGATCGTTCAGACCCATCTGGCGCAGCTTGGACTGAATGGCCGCCTCGCTCATCTTGTCGAAATTATCAAAATAGCCCTCGATGGGCATCTGCCGGAGCAGGAAAAACACGATGGTAAGAATAATCGCCAGCGTAAAAACGGCGGACAGCAGCCGCTTCAGAACATATTTCAGCAAAGGATTTCACAACCTTCCGGGCGTGTTTCCGGGTGCGCAAAACGCGCAAAAGCCCGAAGCGGCGCGACTGTGCGGCCGCCCCGGGCAAAAGCGTGGGTTTAGTCTGCCAGCGACGCGCGCTCCTCAAGCCACTGATCGTAGGCGTCGAAGTAGGCGTCGGTGTCCATCGGTTCGGACAGGATCTCGGAGCCCTTATAGCGCTCGTTGGTAAGACCATAGGGCGCGAACTGGGCGGTGAACGGATCGATGCGGGAGGCTACATAGCCGCCGTTGCCGAAGCCGAAGGGAATCACGTAGGCATGCTCGATCAGGAACGCCTCCGCCTTGGCGAAGAGCTCATAGCGAGCCTTGAGGTCAAAGGCCTCGGCCTTCGCGCTCTCTACCAGACTGTAGTAGTAGTCCATCGCTTCCGTATCGGCGCTCTTGTCGATGAAGTTGTAGTTGTTGCCTACCTTGAAGGGGTCGGTGAAGGTCTGCGGGTCGGCATAGTCCGGGCCCCAGTTGCACTTGAGCATTGCGTAGTTGCCGCTGCGGCGCACCTCGGAGAGGAAGCCGTCCGCCGGGCCCGCCTCGACGATCACGTCGATGTAGTCCGTGCCCAGCAGCGCCTCCAGCTGCTGCTCGACAACCAGACACTCGTTGTCCCAGCCGCTCGTGCGCGGGTTGTACTTCAGGAGAATCTTCACCGGGAACGTCGCGCCCGCGGCGGTCAGCTCTTCGATTGCCTGCGCCTTGTAGGCGAGCGCCTTTTCCTCGTCGAACGTGTCCGTGCCCAGATCGGTAATGGCCTTCAGGTCGCCCATCTGCGTGTAATCCACGCCGTCGATGGTGGAGAAGTTCGTGGGAACGATGGTGTTAAAGATGATGCTCTCCGGGTTGTCGGGCTCGGTGATCAGCATGGCCTTCACGCGGTCAAGACCGTGATACAGCGACTTGCGGAAGGCCTCGTTGTTGACCGCCTTCGTCCAGTTCTCCGGCTCGTAGGCCTCGTCAAACTTCGCGTCAAAGTTCAGGCAGTAGAAATAGCTGTAGAAGCTGGTCTGCCGCACGGGGCGAATGAGCTTCTCCGTCTCGGGATCCTTCAGCCACGAGGCCGCGGTGGTCACGTCGATGGACGCGGAATCGATCTCGCCGCGCTTATACATCTCCGCGCCGATGGAGGACGCTTCCTTATTAAACTGGGAGCGGATGGTTTCGATCTTCACGTTGTCCTTATCCCAGTAGGTCGGGTTCTTGGTCAGCACGCGCACCTCCTGCGGCTTGAGCTCGCTGAGGATATACGCGCCGCAGTACAGGATGGAGGTCTCGTCGTCAGCCACGCCGAAGCGGTCGCCCTTTTCCTCAAGGAACGGGCCGTACACGGGCATGAAGCACACATAGGTCATCATGCTCTCGAAGTAGGCGCACGGGGCGGCCAGCGTGTACTGAAGCGTGTAGTCGTCCAGCGCCTTCACGCCGACGGTTTCAAAGTCCACCGGCGTCTTGGCGGCCTCGCCCTCGGCGGCGGGCACGGTGCTCTCATAATACGCCTCCGCGCCGGCGATTACGCCGTAGAACAGGTCGGCGGTGCTGGAGGCGTTTTTGTCGTCCAGCAGGTACTTCGCGGCGGAAACAAAGTCGTTCGCCGTTACGTTCGCCTGAACCTCGCCCTTCGAGTTGACCCACACCGCGTCCTTGCGCAGGTGGAACGTCCACGTGAGGCCGTCTTCAGACATTTCCCACGTTTCCGCCAGCGAGGGCTGAATGCTGCCGTACCGGTCGTATTCCACCAGCGTGTCAATGACGTTGGCGGAAATCGCGAAGTCCTTGGTCGTAGAGGTCGTCAGGTAGTTGAGCGTGGAGATTTCGGCCGAATACAGCGTGTTCAGCGTCTTTTCCTCCGCCGCGCTCGCGCCCATCACGCACGATGCAAGCATCAGCGCGCACAGCGCAATCGAGAGAACCTTTTTCATCATTTTTCCTGCCTCCTTTGTCCCGGCATGGTCAGCCGGGGGATTCCGCTTTCAACGCGGTTGCCAGCATCATAGCACAGATACTCGGTAATTGCAAGACCAAATCCGTAATACGTGCAGATTTATCGGTAAATTTGTTATTATGCGTAAAAAATGCATATACAGCCAGTGCATAAATGCAAATCGTCGAAAAGCATCAAATTCTTGCAGGAAATACACTTCCGCGATTGAAATTCCGGCGGCAATCCGTTATAATAGAATGAGGAAGTGAATCTGCTTTGGAAGGGGCAATGCGTGATGAAACTTTGCGAGATTATGAGGCTGCTGTCCGCGAAGCCGCTGACGGAGGCGTGTGACGGCAGCCTTGAGGTATCCTGCGCCTGCGCCAGCGATATGATGAGCGATGTGCTGGCCTTTCCCAAGGAGCATATGGCGCTGCTCACGGGGCTGATCAATCCGCAGGTGATGCGCACGGCGGATATGCTGGATATTCGTCTGGTAATCTTCGTGCGGGGAAAGCAGCCGGGCGCGGAGACGATGGCGATGGCGCGGGAAACGGGAATCACCGTGCTGGCCACGCCGCTCACGCTGTATATCGCCAGCGGCATTCTCTATCTTCACGGGCTTCGGGACGGAACGAAAGGTTGATTTGTCATGACGGGACTGAGAGAAGAATTCTCCGTCGTCGCGATGGATTTTCAGACGGCAGGAGAGGCCTCCGCGCAAATCAAACGCCTGCTGAAAAAGCTGGGCGTGAATTCCGGTGTGGTTCGCAGACTGTCCATTGCCTGCTATGAGGCGGAAATCAATCTGGCGATCCATTCATGGGGAGGAAGGCTGACGCTGATTGTCGACGCGCACGAGATAACGCTGATCTCCGATGACGACGGCCCCGGCATTCCGGACATTGAGCTGGCGATGAGCGAGGGCTATTCTACAGCCTCGGACGACGTGCGCATGATGGGCTTCGGCGCGGGAATGGGGCTTGCGAACATGTCGCGCAACGCCGACCGGTTTCACATCGAATCAAAGGCAGGAGAGGGCACGCATATCGAAATGCGGTTTCTGCTGGATGAACAAGGCGCATAAGGAGGGAACATCATGGCGAGCCACCTCCACTCGGTCAGGCTTGATAAGGGAAAATGCGTGGGCTGCACCAACTGTCTGAAGCGCTGTCCTACCGAGGCGATCCGTATCCGTGCGGGACGCGCCCGCATTCTGGACGAAAGGTGCATTGACTGCGGCGAATGCATACGCGTATGCACGCACCACGCCAAGGTAGCGGTTACCGACCCGCTGTCCGCCATTCATCGGTTCCGCTACAGAATCGCGCTGCCGGCGCCGTCGCTGTACGGGCAGTTTAAAAACCTGAAGGATCTTGACGGCATCCTGCGCGGCCTGCTGCGAATGGGCTTTGACGATGTATTCGACGTTGCCCGCGGGGCGGACGTTGTTACCCGCGCGGTGTCGGAGCGCCTGAAGCGCCCCGACGCGCCGCAGCCGCTGATTTCCTCCGCCTGCCCGGCGGTGGTGCGCCTGATTCAGGTGCGCTTCCCGGAGCTTCTGGACAACATCGTCGACGTTCGCTCCCCGATGGAGGCGGCGGCGGCCATGGCGCGCCGGCAGTTTTGCGAAAGAAACGGCGTGGATCCGGCGGATGTGGGGTGCTTTTTCCTTACGCCCTGCGCCGCCAAGGCCACGGTAATCCGGTCGCCGATCGGACATGGGGAATCCGCCGTCAACGGAGCCATTTCCATTTTGGAGGTGTACGGGCTTTTGAGCAGCCAGCTTCGCCGGGAGAAGGACGCTTCCCCGGACGAGAAGCAGGCCGGGCAAGCCGCGCGGCACGGCTCGGCGCGGGGCATCGGCTGGGCGCGCTCCGGAGGGGAATCCACGGCGCTGGACGAGGAGGAGGCGCTGGCGGTCGACGGCATTGACAACGTAAGCCGCGTGCTGGAGGCCATTGAAAACGGCCGCCTGCCCGACCTGCGGTATTTCGAGGGACTTGCCTGCACCGGCGGCTGCATCGGCGGGCCGATCGTGTTTGAAAATCCGTTTATTGCCCGCAATCGCATTCGCAGGCTCGTCGCCGAGCTGTCCGCGCGGGATGGCGCGGAGGAGGCGCCGCCGGAGGACGAGCTTCCGGAGGAGCTTCTCGCGTTTGACCAGCCGCTTCTGCCTGTGGAAGCGCTGAAGCTGGACGCGGATTTCTCGGAGGCGCTTCGGAAAATGGATCGAATCGAGGAGATTCACCGAAAGCTGCCGGGGCTGGACTGCGGCTCCTGCGGCTCGCCTACCTGTCAGGCGCTGGCGGAGGATATTGTGCGCGGCTATGCCCGCGAAATGGACTGCCTGTTCCTGCTCAAGGAGCGCGTGACCGATATGGCCAAGCAAATGGTGGAAATCAGCGAGCTGACGCGTGAAAAATAACCGTTTTCCGCGGAAAACGGCAGTAAGGAGACGAAATTCATGAATGTACGCGAGCTTATGCCCCTTATAGAGGCCCACACGCTTACGGGCGAGGCGGGGCTTGACAATCCGGTTTCCGCCGGATATGCCTGCGATTTGCTCAGCTGGGTCATGGCGCATGGCCGGGAGCATATGGCGTGGATTACCGTGCAGACGCACATGAACGTGATCGCCGTGGCGACGCTTCATGAGATGAGCTGTGTGATTGTTCCCGAGGGCATCCGCGTGGAGGAGCCCGTGACCGCCAAGGCCGCCGAGGAGGGCGTGGCGGTGCTGTCCTCGCCGCTCACGGCCTATGAAATCAGCGGCCGCATGCATGCGCGGGGCGTCGGCGCGCGGGGATAGAGCCGTGAGCCATGCCGTCGATCTCCACCTGCATTCCTGCCTGTCTCCGTGCGGAGATATGGACATGACGCCCAACAACATCGTCAACATGGCGCGCCTGAAGGAGCTGGACATGATCGCCGTGGCGGATCACAACACGGCGGGGCAGCTTCGCGCCGTAAAGGCGGTGGCGGACGCCGCCGGCGTCGCGCTGCTTCCCGCGATAGAGCTGACCACGCGCGAGGAGGCGCATCTTCTTGCCTATTTTCGCACGGTGGAGGAGGCGGAGGACTTTTCGCGCGAAATCTACGAATTTCTGCCGCCGATTCCGAACCGCGCGTCCCTGTTCGGGCGGCAGGCGGTTATGAACGACGACGACGAAATCCTCCATGAGGAGCCGAGGCTTCTGATCTCCGCGCTGGCGCTGTCGGTGGACGAGCTGGTTGAGCGGCTTCACGCGCGCGGCGCGCTGGCCGTGCCCGCGCACATCAACCGCGGTGCGAACGGCATTTTGAACGCGCTGGGCTTCCTGCCGCCGGGTCTGCGATTTGACGCGCTGGAGGTTACGCCGCAGCTGCCTCTTCCGCAGAAGGGGATTCCGCCCCTGAAGCGGCTGCATTCCTCGGACGCGCATTACCTTGAGGACATGCTCGAGCGAACCGAATTTCTCGAACTGCCCGAATGCTCCCCGCGCGGCTTTTTTGAGTATATTCGATCCGGCTCCGGCTGAGGCGGGAGTCTGGAAGGAGGAACCATTTCCATGCGGCACAATGACGACGCCTTTACGGCCATGCTTCTGACACTGCCCCTGACGGCGAACAAGGACGAGCTGGTGCGCCCGCTGTCCAGCACGGAGTTTTCCATCCTGCGGGCAAAGGCGGCCGCCTGCGGCGTGCGCCGTATCGGCGACCTGATCGGGCTGGACGTATCCGGCATCATGAACCTTCTGAAGGTATCCGAGGCGGAGGCCTACCGCCTGTGCATGCTGCTGTGCCGCACCATGCCGCTTTCCTATGCCATGGAGCGCTTTTACGAGCAGAATTTGGAGCTGCTCACGCTGTACGACGCCGCGTACCCGGAGAATCTGGCGGCGCGGCTGGGCGACGACGCGCCGGCGGCTCTGTATATGTGCGGCGACGCGTCGATTCTCTCCATGCCGCTGGTGGGCATTCTGGGTATTTCGGGCGTGCGCATGTCCAAAAAAGCCGAGGACGACCTGCGCGCGCTGGTGCGCGCGCTGGTGCGCGAGGGCTTCGGCATCGTGACCTCCAGCGAGCTGGGCGCGTGCCGTCTGGCGGAGGCCGAGGCGGTGGAGTGCGGCGGCAGGGTCGTGTGCGCGCTGGCGGGCGACCTGATGACGAAAAAGGACGAGGAGGACAGCGCCGCGGCTATTGCGAGAAAGCAGATGCTGCTTCTGTCCCTCGTGCACCCGGACGCGCCGTATACCGGCGTGCACGCGCTGGCGCGCAACCGCATCGTGTACGCGCTGTCGCTGGCGTCGTTCGTAATCACCACCGACGGCAAGCGCGGCGAAGCCGAGGCGCTGCGCCGCCGCCTGTGCGACTGGCTGTACGCGTTCGACGAAGCCGAGCCCGCGGGCAACCGCGTGATTATCGCCCGCGGCGCCACGCCCGTGCACGACGTTTCGCAGATGGACATTCAGAAATACGCCCGCTCGTGGCGGCTCGCCAACGCGGAGCAGCTGAGCTTTCTGTGAAGGCGCGCTCGAACGCTCAAACGGGAATTTGTGATACAGAATGAATGGCTGAAACGGAGAATACCATGAAGCAAAGCAAGGACTATGACATACGATATTTGAAGACGGACGACGTGGAGCAATACAATTCGCTTTTGCGCTACGCGTTTCAAATTACAGAGCAGGAGCTCGCCCTCAGCGGCTGGCGCGGGGACGAAATCAAGCAATCGAAATTTCCAATTTTAGAGCGCGCGGACGTGCTGGGCTGCTTCGATCAGGACGCGCTCGTGTCTCAAATCGCGGTCTACCCATTGAAAATGAACGTATATAACGCGGTCTATCACGTGGGCTTCGTTACCAGCGTGTGCACCTACCCGGAGTATTCGGGAAAGGGTCTCATGAAGCGGCTCATGCAGAAGAGCCTTGAGCATATGCGCCAGCGGCATCAGTCCCTCGCGCTGCTGTTTCCCTATTCCATTCCGCTGTATCGCAAAATGGGGTGGGAAATCATTTCGAATAAAATCACCTATTCCGTAAAGGACAGTCAGATTCCGGCGAAGGCCTCCGCGCCGGGCTATGTGCGCCGCGTCGCTTGGGAAAATGAGGACTTCCGCAATCTTCATATGCAATTCGCGACCGTGACGCACGGCTGCCTGTTTCGAAACGCGCTGGCGTGGGACGAATACTGGCGCTGGGACGAGGATGATACGGTTGTGGCCATTTATTATGACACAAACGAGAAGCCCTGCGGCTATATGGTATATCTCATTAAAAACGACGTTATGCACATTAAGGAAATGATCTACCTTACCCGCGAAGCGCAGGCCGGCCTGTGGGAATTCATACGGGCGCACGATTCCATGATTGACGAGGTGCGGGGCAGCACGTATTCCGGCGAGCCGATCGCGTTTGAGTTAGAGGACGGCGATATTCGTGAAACGATTCGCCCCTATATCATGGGACGCATTGTAGACGCAGAACTGTTTTTTCAGAAATATCCCTGCGACGCGGCGGCGGACGACGCGATAATCACATTCGAAATTGAGGATTCCTTCCTGCCGTGGAATAACCGCGCAATCACGGTTTGCTTCCGCAAAGGCGAATGCTCCATTTCCGAGGCCCATACGCGCAGCCGCGTAAAGCTATCCATCGCCACGCTGACCACCCTGCTGTTAGGCTATAAGACAGCGGCCAAGCTCTATCAAATGGGAAGAATCGAAGCCGACAGGGAGACGATTCTGCGGCTGGACGATTGCATCCTGCACGAGACGCCCTATATTTCGGATTACATCTGAGGGCGCATAATTTTGCGCGCCGCCGGAACGCGGCGAAAATTGACAGGAATGTGCATGATGGATTTTCATGCACATTCTTGTATCTTTACAAACGAGCTTATATAATGGATGAAATCAAATCCAAAGGGGTTCACGGCCATGAAGGAATACATTTTTCCCTACGGAGACGGCAGCGTGCGCGCCGTGCTGGACGAAAAACAGGTGCTTGGAGAGCTCCGCGGGCACGAAACGCCGCCGATTGCCGACATTCGCGCGGCGCTGCGGCGTTCATTAAATGAGCCGATTGACAGCGCGCCGCTGAAGGACTTGGCGCGTGCGGGCGAAAAAATCACCATCATCATCAGCGACATCACGCGCTTCTGGATGCGGCAGGATCTGGTGATTCCGCATCTGGTCGACTACCTGACGGACGAATGCGGCGCGCGCGCGGAGGATCTGACCATCCTCGTCGCCAACGGCACGCACGCGCCCGGCGACGAGGCGACGCTGCGCAGGCTGGTGACGGACGGCGTGTACGACCGCGTGCGCGTGGTGAACCACGACTGTATGGCGGACGACCTTGTGTATCTGGGTGAAACGTCGTTCCGCACGCCGGTGTGGGTGAACCGGATCGCCGCCGAGGCCGACCTTGTGGTGTGTCTGGGCGCGTGCACCCAGCACGTGATGGCGGGCTACGGCGGCGGGCGCAAGAGCATCGTGCCCGGCGTGGCCGGCATGCAGACGATCTGCCGCAACCACGCGTATTCGCTGGACCCTGAGAAGCTGCGCAGCAATCCGCGCATCGGAAACGGCGTGCTGGACAACAATCCGCTGAACGAGGACATGTGCGAGGCGGCGGGCATGATGAAGGCGCTGTTCATGGTGAATCTGGTGATGAACGCGCGGATGAAGCTGTCGTCCATCTTCTCCGGCCACTACCTCACGTCGTGGCTGCGCGCGTGCCGGGAGGTCGACCGCATCTACCGCGTGGACGTGCCCGAGCGGGCGGACGTGGTTATCGCCAGCTGCGGCGGCTATCCGAAGGACATGTCGCTGTATCAGGGCACGAAGACGATTGACAACGTGGAATCCGGCCTGAAGCCGGGCGGCACGCTGATTCTTCTGATTGAGGCGCGCGACGGCGGCGGACACCCGGAGTACTTTGACTGGATTCGCGACCTGACCGCCGGAACCATCGAGGAGCGCCTGCGCACGCGCTTCACCGTGCCGGGGTACATCTTCTTTTTAAACTGCGAGCAGGCGCAGCGCTACCGCGTGATGCTGCTCACGGGCATTGAGCCGGAAATCGTGAAGCCGATGGGGCTGGAGGCGTATTCCGACATGGACGAGCTTTTGCGAAGCGCGAACCTTGCGGGCAAGTCCATCTACGTGATTCCCAACGGCTCCACGGTGGTTCCGCACGTTGCGGGAGAGGGGGACGAAAAATGAGCTATGTGGCAAAGCGGTTTCAGCACGTGCAGGCGGGGCTTTCGCTGGACGCGGACGCGCTTTCGCGCTACACCGACCTGATCGACCTGAGCATCGGCGACACCGATTTCATCACCGACCGCCGCATCATCGAGGCGGCGTACCGGGACGCGCTGGGCGGCGCGACGCGCTACGGCTTCCCGCAGGGCGACCCGGAGCTGATTCAGTCGATTCAGACCGCGTGGCGCGAGGACTTCGGGCAGGCTGTGCCGAAGGACGAAATCATCGTCACCGCGTCCAGCTGTCTGGGCATGTATCTGGCGCTCACGGCGATTCTCGACCCCGGCGACGAGGTGCTGGTGATTTCGCCGTACTTCGCGCTGTATAAGCAGCAGATTGAGATGAGCGGCGGCGTGTGCGTGGAGGTTCCCACCTATGAGGCCGACGGCTGGAGCCTGCGCCCGGAGGCGCTGCGCGCCGCCGTCACGCCCCGCACGAAGGCTATCATCTTCAACAACCCCGCCAACCCGACCGGCAAGGCGTTCACCATGGACGACATGCGCCTGATTGCCGGCGTGGCGCAGGAAAACGACCTGCTGGTTCTGGCGGATGAAATTTATACACGCTATCTGTATAAAGGTACGTTCGTTCCCATGCGCACGCTGCCCGGCATGGAGGCGCGCACGGTGACGCTGAACAGCTTCTCCAAGAACTTCATGATGACCGGCTGGCGCGTGGGCTTCATTATTGCGCCGAAGGAAATCGTGGACGCGATCGGCTACGCCAACGGCGCCATGATCTACACCGCGCCCTCCGTTTCCCAGCGCGCCGCCATCCGCGCGCTGTCCCTGCGGGAGGATATACAGGAAACATACATTACCCGGTATAAAAACCGCGTCTTTTATGCAATTGAGCGCATAAATACAATCCCGTATATGACGCTCGTTCCGCCGATGGGCACGTTTTACCTGTTCCCGGGCATTGAAAAGACCGGGCTTTCGTCCGCGGAGTTCACAAAAGCGGCGCTGGAAAGGGCGCATGTGCTGGTCAGTCCGGGCGGCGTTTTCGGCAAAACGGGCGAAGGACACGTGCGAATCGCCTGCACGGCGAAGACGGAGCAGCTGAAGGAGGCGTTCGACCGGCTTTCCGCGCTGAAATTCGGCGATTGACGGGCGCGAAAAATTTCTTCGTTAATCTTTCGAAAAAGGGCTTTACAGGTTCCAAGTTTTGCGTATAATTATACGCATCCGGTGAATGAATAAACGTTCGCCCCAACTCAACAAAACGGAGGCTTATTCTCATGAAAAAGATTCTTGCTCTGGTTCTCGCTCTCGTTCTGTGCGCGTCCATGCTGTGCGTGGCCAGCGCTGAAACCGCGCTTGAGAAGGTGCTCGCCGCCGGGAAGCTGGTCGTAGGCACCGAGGCGACCTATCCCCCCTACGAGTATCTGGACGACGACGCCAACTTCGCGGGCTGCGACATCTGGCTGGCTCAGCAGATCGCCGACGCGCTGGGCGTAAAGCTTGAGGTCGTCGATCAGGCGTTTGACGGCATCATCCCGGCCGTGCAGGCTGGCGGCGTGGACATCGGCATTGCGGCGTTCACCTGCACTCCCGAGCGCGCCGAGGTCATCGACTTCTCCGACCTGTACGAGACCAGCGCGCAGCTGCTGATCGTCAAGGCCGGCAACGGTGAGAAGTACGCGGACAAGGAGTCCCTGAAGGGTCTGAAGGTCGGCGCGCAGCTGGGCACCATCCAGAGCAATCTGGTGGAATCCGCGCTGCCGGACAGCGAGCTGTTCGAGCTCGACACCTATCCGAATCTGGCGCTTGAAACTCTGAACGACAACATCGCGGGCTTCGTGGTGGACTACGCGGTCGGCATGTCCATGGTGAACAGCTCCGACGGCGCGCTGGAGGTCTCCAAGTTCGAGTTCAGCGCCGAGGAAGCCAGCTTCGGCAAGGCCTGCGTGCTCGCCAAGGGCTCCGAAGACCTGCTCGCCAAGGTGAACGAGGTTATCGCGAAGGTTCTCGCGGACGGCAGCTATCAGGCCGCCTACGACGCCGCCGTGGCTGCGACCGGCGAAACCGGCGAATAATCGAAAAGCGAATTTCCTCTGAGAAATGGCAGAAATGCCGTGAGATCGACGCTCGCGCCCGGTCTCACGGCTTTGCGCGTGAGTATATGCAAGGAGTCGATGGCCGAAATGACCTTCTTTATCAACGTAGGGAAGACGCTGGAAAAATACTACAGCTTCTTTCTGGAGGGCACGAAAAACACGCTGATTATCGCGTTTTTCACCGTGCTGCTGGGAACGATTCTGGGCGTTCTGATGGCTATGTCCAAGCTGAGCGGCTTCAAGCCCCTGAAATGGCTGGCCACCGCGTACATCGAGTTCTTCCGTGGCACGCCTCTGCTCGTTCAGCTGATGTTTATCTTCTATGGACTGCCCATGATCGGCGTCAAGTTCCCGGACGTCTCCTTCATTCCCGATTTTCAGCGCTTCGCCGCGGGCATCGTGGCCATGAGCCTGAACAGCTGCGCCTACGTGGCCGAGATCATCCGCTCCGGCATTCAGGCCGTGGACGGCGGGCAGATGGAGGCCGCGCGCAGTCTGGGCTTCACCAAGGGACAGGCCATGTGCATGGTCGTTTTGCCGCAGGCGGTAAAGAACATCCTGCCGGCGCTGGGCAACGAGTTCGTTACCATCATCAAGGAATCGTCCATCGTTTCGGTCATCGGCATTGCGGATCTGATGTACCGCACCAACGGCGTGAAGGCGAAAAACTACAAGACGCTGGAATGCCTGTTTATCGCCGCAATGATCTATTTCATCCTGACGTTTATCGGCGGCCGCCTGATCGCGCTCATGGAAAGGAGAATGAACCGTGGACGCAAGTAATCGCGAAATCATCCGTGTGGAGGGGCTTACCAAGTGCTTTGGCAGGCTGAAGGTGCTGGACAACATCTCCGTATCCTTCCGCGAGCACGAGGTCGTCAGCGTAATCGGCCCGTCCGGCGGCGGAAAGAGCACGTTCCTGCGCTGCCTGAACCTGCTTGAAACGCCCACCTCCGGCAGCATCTTCTTCGACGACGTGGACATCTGCCAGAAAAAGGTGAACATCAACACGCACCGCGAGCGGATGGGCATGGTGTTTCAGCAGTTCAACCTGTTCAACAACATGAATGTGATGCGCAACCTGACCGCCGCGCCCATCAAAATCAAGCACATGGAGCCCGGCAAGGCCGCGGCCAAGGCCGAGGAGCTTTTGAAGCGCGTGGGCCTGCTCGATAAGGCGAACGCCTACCCGTCGCAGCTCTCCGGCGGCCAGAAGCAGCGCATCGCCATCGTGCGCGCGCTGATGATGAACCCGGAGGTCATGCTGTTCGACGAGCCGACCAGCGCCCTCGACCCCGAAATGATCGGCGAGGTGCTCGACGTCATGAAGCGCCTTGCCGAGGAGGGCATGACCATGATCGTCGTGACCCACGAAATGCGCTTCGCCCGCGAGGTCTCCAGCCGCACCCTGTTCTTGGACAGCGGCCATATCGAGGAGGATCGCCCCTCCCACGACCTGTTCAACTCCCCAAAAAGCCCCCGCCTGATCAGCTTCCTGCAAAAGGTGCTGTAGGCGCGATATGTAAAACCCCTTTCCGCACGGACGTTCCCGTTCGCGGAAAGGGGTTTTCTTTGGCTTTTCATCGAGTTACAGCATGCCCAGCTTGCGGAACATGTCCATGCGCACCTGCGATTCCTGATTGAGGGCGCTGGAATCCGACCGGATGTCGCGGCTGAGCACGCCCTCGCACAGCTTTTTAACGGGATACGAAAGCATTTGATACACGAACAGGAACGGTATGAGCGCCGTGTGCCGGCTGGCTCGCGGGAACAGCTCGCTTAGCATTTTTCGATTGGGAAATATATGGCCCGCCGCGCCGCGCAGCTTAAAACGAAGCATATACAGGCGATATTCCATCACGCTTTTGCTCTTCAGCATCACCTGACGGTTATATTCCATGCCGCCGGAGCGGCGCGCGCTCTCCTCCTTCACGCCCATATAGCCGCCCTGAAGCATGTCCTCCAGAATCAGCGAAATTCCCTCGGGCGCTTCCGCCGCGCAGCCCGGAAAATCCGCCGCCTGAAAGCCGCCGTACAGGATCATCATCCAAAACACGCAGTTGGCCAGCTGGGAATAACGCAGGCGCTCCATGGTATCCCAGAAGCGAGCCGCGTCGATTTTCTCCTTGTTCTGCGCGAAAAGCCGGGCAATGTCCAGCATCATTCGCAGGGTCAGGCCGCCATAAATGAAATGCTTGACCATGTGCAGCGTGATATAAATCAGGTGATCCGTATAGCCCAGCCCGGTAAATTCGCCGTCCGGCGTTTGGAAAACGATGGGCTCCTCCTGAATCAGCGCCGCCGCGTCCATGCCCTGAAACCAGATTTCGCGGGACAATTCATCATACGGCGCGATATGAAGCTCGATATCTCCATATTTTCGATGCTGGCAGACGGTATGATGGCTGGTTACCGCGCGCGGCGTGATTCGAAAGCCCTGCGCCTCGAAAAAGCGCAGCGCCGCCTTTTCCTGCCGAATATCAATCAGAAGATCCGTATCCACCGAGCTTCGGGCTTCCGGACAGGCGTAATTTTCCCCCACCGCGTAGCCCTTGAGCACGCGCGTTTCAATTCCCGCGGCCTTGAGCGCGCGAATCAGATACAGAACCCGCTGCATTCTCAGCAGGTTTTCAGGGCATTCCGCGCGTAGGGCGTTCTTCAGATATTCGCGCAACTCCTCCGGGCATTCCAGCTCCGGCGCGTGAAGCACCGCCAGCGCCGCGAGGGGCACGACGTTCTGCTCCATCGCGACCGTCATCACCGACGGCCAGTCGATCGACTGCGCGGAGAGCGTTTCCCCGCTCGCGCCCGCCGCGGCGAGGCGAATGAGCGTTTTCAGCGCGTCCATGCGCGCCGTGTTTGATTCAGACATACGGCTTCCTTTCTATGCCTCTCATGACCATGCGCGGGAAGCGCCGGCTGCCTACAGGGGTCTGATCTTCCCTCGAGGCTCTACGTCGAAATACACGCGCTGGTTCGCGTTGATGATGCGGGTTTCGCCATGGAGAAATTCGCGCTGGAATTTGGCGGCGGCGTACTCGGGGTGCATGTGACCGTGAACCATGACCTGCGGATGATACCGATTCATCAGGTCGACAAAGCACTGGAAGCCGCGATGCGGCAGGTTATCGCCGTCGCCGAAGCCAAGCGCGGGCGCGTGGGTAAGCAGCACGTCGAAGCCGCCGCTTTTATACAGCTTCCAATACAGGCGGCGAATGCGCGCCTTCATTTCGCGTTCGGTGAACATGCACTCGCTTGCGCGGTAGCGCATGGAGCCGCCAAGGCCGAGCACGCGCACGCCGCCAATGTTGATGATGCGATCCTCCACGCACTCGCAGCCCTCGGGCGGATGCTGAAAATAGCGCTCGTCGTGGTTGCCGCGCACGTACAGAATCGGGGCGCGGGTAAAGCAGGTGAGGAACGACAGGTATTCCGCGGGCAGATCCCCGCAGGAAAGAATCAGCTCCACGCCCTCCAGAAGCCTACGATCCAGCATATCCCACAGCCGCTTATCCGCCGCATCGGCGATGGCCAGCACGCGCATGTTCATCCCGCCCTATCATCCGTTAAATTTCCAGCTGATCTCCGAGAGATCGGGTTTCAGGGTGCAGCCCAGTCCCAGTGTGTCCACGAGCGGCCGCGCGTTTTCCTTCAATTCTTCCATCTTGGGCATGTCGCCCACCACGTTGTCCACCAGATAATCCATCAGCAGAATCTGCGCGGGGGTAAGGCGATCCTCGCGGCCGCAGCAGACGCGGCCGTCCTGCGCGCGAATCTCGCCCTCAAACGGCCACAGCACGTCGGCCTGCATGCCCGACTGCATGGTGTGAATCAGCCGTCCCGCGTGCGGGTCGAAGCGGGAGGAGAGCACCACGTCCAGCGCGTCCGAGCTCATGCCCCACCAGTAGTCCAGCGCGCTGGGGCCCTCGTGGTCGTCGTTGAACGTGCCCGCGAGCACGCTCTCGATCACCGTCTGGTAGAACTTGCTCCAATCCAGCACCGGAATGGCCAGATTGGTCATGCCGCCGTCCTTCAGCGCGTACAGGCCGTATTCCATGGAGGAATAGCGCGGGGCGTTGATGTCGCGGTTCGAGATCACGCGAATGGAATCGTCCGCGAACGGATGCGCGGGGTCGAAGTCCCTGCGCGTCGACCATTGCAGGTAGACCTTCGCGCGCGGGTTCACCATGCGCGCGCCAATGGCGAAGGCGTTGATCGACGCGGGCGCGCCGTAGATGGGATAATCGCCGATGTAGCCGATTTTGTCGTTTTCCGCCATCATGCCCGCGATCATGCCGATCAGGAACTTGGCCTCGTAGATGCGCAGGTAATAGCTGCGCACGTGATGCGAGGGCGACAGAAGCGAGCAGCACAGGATGCCGACGTCGGGATGCTCCAGCGACGGGCGCACGCAGGCGTTCATCATCAAGGGGGACGTGGCGAAGATGACGCGGTTGCCTTCCTTAATCAGGCGGTCGATTTCTTCGTCAAACTGCTCCTGCGCGGTGGTAACGCACACGGTGGTCTCCACCTTGTCGCCCAGCGCGGTTTCGCAGTTGATGCGCCCCAGCTCGTGCCAGTAATTCCAGCCGGATTCCTCAATCGGCCGGTGGTAGATGAACGCGGCCTTCACCTTGGACGGGCGGAACAGCGCGCTGAAAAGGCCGCCGCTGCGCGCCTCGGTGCGATCCATGATGAGGCTTACGGCCTCGGACTTCACGCCGCGCTCGAAGTCATCCTTCAGGCGGCGAATGTCGGCGGCGATTTCGGCGGAGGTCTTGGTCTTGGCTTCCTCATAGCTGAACACGTTCAGGTAGAGCAAAAACGCGTCCGCCACGGGAATGGGCGGGTTGTCGCCGTATTCGGCCTTGTATTCGTTTCCGAAGTACAGATAGGCGCTGCGAAGATCCATGCGATCCTCACTCGACCACGTTTGACCCGGCGTGTGGCCGGTTTTCTCGATCAGCTCGTTGTATTTGCCCGGCTGCGTGAAGATAATCGCGTTGAGCCCGCTGTCCTTTTCAAAGTCAATGAACTCGAAATAGGCGCGGTTTTCCCGCGTGCGCTTGGGCATGATGCGCGTGACCTCGGCCTCCACAAACACGGAGTCAAGGTATTTCATGACGCTGACGCGCTTGTTGCCCTCCACCAGATAGTACTCGTTCATGTATTCGAGCACGGTGATCGGCTGGCGCATGCCGTCGGCAAGCACGCTTTCGTACAGGCTGACCCACTTGATGGCGAACTCGCTGTTCGGCTCCAGCAGCGGCATGAAGTTGGGCGCGAACGCGTTGGAGCGCGCGCGCGTCGCCGTGCCGACCACGCGGCTGAGCGGAATCTGCACGATGCCCAGCGAAACGCGCGCGAGCGCCTTCTCCTCCGGCACCAGCTCGTCCAGCACGGGCAGGTAGGGCTGTTTATGCGCCTGCAGGCAGGCATGATAGGCGCGCAGACCCATTTTCCGCGCGCGGTAATACACATCCGATATGATCATGATACGCCTCTCCAGATTGTCGGTCGTTCTTGCTTACGCGAAAACGCGGTCGGAGCCCGACCGCGAACATCCTGCCCGCGGCCGGCGACCGTTACGGGTATTGTAGGAACCGCGTTCTGCGAAATCAAGCAAGAGACTGTAAATTTACGCCTGCGGCTGGGAGTCGTCGTCCTCGTCCGAGCAGTTCATCTGCTCCTTGATTTCCTCCGCCTTGCTGCTGGCCTTGCTGCTTGCGGCGTTGGCCGCGCGCGCGATCATGGAGCTGCCCGTGATGCGGTAGCGATAGCCGGTGAACAGGCTGGCCACGACCAGCAGAACCGGCACCCACCACTTTAGAATAAACAGCATGATGACGAACAGCACCGAAACCGTGAACAGCGTTTCGTCCTTGCGGCTCACCTCGACGCACGTTTCGTCGATTTTCTGAATGAACGAGCCGATCCAGCGCACGACGGTGGCAACCTTGTCGCCCACCTCGCCTGCGCTCGCACGGCGCGCCACGCGCTTTCGCGGCGCGGGCGCGGTATCCTGCGCGCTCTCTGCCGCCTGCTTCGGTGCGCGGGGCGCCTCCGCCGTGCCGTTGAGCTTATGCTCTAAGGCGACAATCGCGTCCAGCATGTCCCAGTTTGCGTTTTCCAGCGCCGTGCGCGCCTCGTCGTAGGTAACGCCGGTCTTCTCGCGAATCTTTTCCACCATTTCCAGTCGGGTCATAAAAAATACCACCTTTCCGCGGTACAAAGCAGATTGTATGGATAAATTATATCACACATCTGCCAGACGTGCAACTATTTTGTAATACTGCCGAAATATATTAACGTTGCGGCGCATAGGCTTGAGGAAAAGGGAGGGCGACGTATGCAGCCGATGCTCATGCTTACCTCGGCGGTGGAGGGAATCGTGTCGGTGAATGGGAGCTTCTGGGGCGAGGCGCGGCCGGACGCGCCCCTGTTTCGGCCGGTCGGGCCTTACGGCGCGATATATCTGGAATTTCAGCCGCTGGTGCCGGGCTATCTTTCGATGGCGCGGCGGTTCGCGTTTTCGGCGGGGCGGCCTGTGCCCGCGTCGTTTGACGGGCTTCGGGGCGTGAGCGCCGTGGCGTGGCCGTTCGGCGTTACGGAATTGGAGCTTGGGCCCGACCGCGTGTATCCCATCGTGCCGGAGGAAACGCTGCTTACCGGTGCGGGGCGCGCGCTGCGCGTGACGGCGCGGGGCGAAAGGACGGTGCTTTCCATCGAGGACGCGGGGCGGCCTTTGACGGTGGAACTGCCGGACGGCGCAAAGGAGCCGACGCTCGCGGAGGGCGACGGGCTTCTGTATGTCTCCGGCGCGCGCGAGGGCGGCGGGCGGTTTGTGATCGCGCTGAACGCGGAAACGGGCGCGGAGCGCCTGCGCGCGCTGGGCGACGAGATTGTGTTTCTGGGCGGCGGGCGAATCGCCGTGGCGGAGAACGCGGGCGATTTAGCGGGGCACATGCGGCGCATCGTGTGGAAAAACGCGGGCGAGCGCTTCGAGCCGGAAACGCCGGAGATCGTGGCGAACCCGTCCGGCGAGTTCCGCGCGACGACTCCGGCGGACTGCGCGCGCGCCGCGCTGGAATGCGTGCAGCTGGGGCTTGACGAAGCGGCTGCAGCGTACTTTGACGACGGCGCGCGGATGGATGAATCCGCGCGGCGGGTCGCGCTCTCCACGGGCGGCACGGCGCAGCTTCGCTTCGCGCCGCCAGACGGCAGGCACGCCGTCGCGGCCGTCCGCCCGCTCCGTTCCGCGCTGGCGGAGGCCGTGCCGGTGTATTATGAAGCCGTCATGCGGGACGGGGCGTGGAAGTTGACGGAGATGAAGGCTGACAAAGTGGAGTCATAAAAAATTTCCCCGGCGCGGATGGGTTCCGCGTCGGGGAAGGTCTTTGGGGATTACAGCTGCAGCAGGCGGCTGCAGTCGTCCTTGGGCATGGAGTCGTGCGAGATCACGACGATGGTCTTATCGCCGCAGGTTTGCAGGATGTCCTTCCACAGGCGCGCCTTCGAGTCGCTGTCGACGAAGTTGAACGGCTCGTCGAGGATGATCACGTCCGCGTCGGAGGACAGGCAGCGCAGAAGCTGCAATTGCTTGCGCTGGCCGCTGGACAGGTTGCCGCCCTTCTTTTCGATGGCAACGTCCTTCAGCTCCTTCGGCGCTTCGACGGACGGCTTCGCGCCCAGAAGGTTGTCGACCCAGCTGCCCTCGATGATGAACGCGTCGGCCGGAATCAGCAGAACGCGGCTTCGCAGGAGCGCTTCGTCAAGGCCTTCGTAATCAAGACCGTTATAGAGCAGCTTGCCGGAGGTCGGGGTCAGCAGCTTGCACAGAACGCGCGCCAGCGTCGATTTGCCGCTTCCGTTTTCGCCGAGAATCAGCATCCGGTCTCCGCGATGAATGGTGAAGGAAAGGTCGTTCAGCACTTTCTTCTGGTCATACGAATAGCCAAGGCCGCGCACCTCCAGCGTTTCAAACGATGGCAGGGTTCCGGAGCCGATGCGTTTGGTTTCGCCGTTCTGCTCGTGCAGCTCCGTCAGGCGATCCAGCGAAATCTTCTTCAGCTTGTATCCTTTTGCAAAGGCCATAAAGCCGTCGACGCTGTTCCACAGAGAGGAGAAGTACACGGCGAAGGTCGTTATGGCGCCGACGGTCATGGAGCCGAAGAACACGCGCAGACCACCCACGCAATAGATAAGGGTATTCGCGAGGTTCATCATGCCCGTGATCAGCAGGTAGTCATAGAAGATTTCGATCTTCGCGCGCTTTTTCTGCGCGGACGCGAGTCGCTCTACGATTTTTCTTATGCGCCCGATGAAGAAGCCTTCGGCGTTCCCGGCGCGCAGCGTTTCGCCGCCAGAATAACACTCATCCGTTATGTCGTTCAGCTGTTCGGCTTCGTTCAGGATGACGGACTCCGCCTTTCCCAGCCTTGGCAGCATGGCCTTCGTCGTCAGAATCAGCAGGAAGATAATGGCGATGATGATGAACGACAGCGGCCGGTCGACGCGCAGCAGATAGACGAGCATGGCGATCGTCAGAAGGATGTTGGACGCGAGCGTAACGAAATCATAGAACGCCAAGCCCTTCACGCGGTCGACGTCGCGTTCCAGAAGGTGAATATAGTGTCCCACGCCGTTCTGCCGCAGCTTCACGAACGGCATGAACAGCATATCCTTCAGCACGCGTTCGTTGTTTATGGCCGTTGCGTTCGTTTCGGCGATCTGTTCGACATACGAACGGAAGACGAGAGCCAGCATAAACGCGACGGTCAGCCCAATGTTCCACCAGAGGGATTGCAGGAAGTCCCCGTAATTTCCCGCGACAAGCGCGTCAATCAGACGCTGCAAGGCTAAGGGCGAGACAAACGCGAGCGCCTTATGCAGGATTGTCAAAACCAGATAAAGGAGTAGAAGCCATCGATTTTGCTTGTAGAATTCGCGGAAGTAAGCGATGATTTTCCTCATACGTACTCTATGCCGGCGCGGCGACCGGCGGGATTGCCCATGGAGGCAGATGCCGCGGAATTATCCGCCCACATGATGAGCGTATTTGATCATTTCATGAATCCACCTTTCCTATAAAAATTATGCGCTTTACACGTGATTATTATAGAATATGTTGAGATTTTTGTCAACGGATATTTTCATCAATT
>CAVERI010000037.1:0-25636 GCA_963618055.1 bacterium
TGCGCTCGCGGCCGCGGACGTAGGGCACGATGCAGTACGAGCAGAAGTTGTTGCAGCCGTACATGATGTTCACGAAGCCGAAATACGGGTTCGAGCGCTTCTCCGGCAGTCCCTCGCAAATGGTTCCGCCGGTGTCCAGCACCTCGAACACCTGCACGCGGTCGCTCAGCACCTTTTCCAGATACTCCGGGAAGCGATACGCGTTGTGCGTGCCGAACACAAGATCGATAAAGGGATACTGGCGAATCAGCGATTCCGCCATGCCCTCCTCCTGCGTCATGCAGCCGCCCACGCAGATGATCAGCTCGGGCTTGTCCTTCTTCAGCTCCTTCAGCCAGATCACGTTGCCCAACGCCTTGTTTTCGGCGTTTTCACGCACGCAGCAGGTGTTGTATAGGATTAAATCCGCCTCCTCGCGCGTCGCGGCCTCGGTGAAGCCCATTTCCGTCAGCATGCCGGCCAGCGTCTCGCTGTCGCGCACGTTCATCTGACAGCCGAGCGTCACGATGTGATATTTCTTTCCCGCGGGCAGCATGCCGCGCACGCGAGCCATAATTTCCTTCTGGCGGAGGATTTCCTCTTCGGGAACCCGGCGCGTTTCGTTATTCATGCTCTTCCTCTCCGATTCTCCTTGCGCCTTTCGGCGGCACGTCCGTGCGCGCGGGCGCGATTCGGTATTCCGTATCGTTCAGTCCGTCGTCCGAAATCGCGTAGGCGACACCGGACAACGCGCGCTTCGTCTTGAAAATGGCCTGATAGACCCGGCGCGAGACCGTCAGAAGCACGCAGCCCTCGCTTCCGGAGGACAGCCGCCACTGTGCGTCGGTCAGCGCGTCCTCGGCGCAGGCCTCGGGCGAATGCACCCTGCCGGACGCGCCGCACACCGGGCACGGCGACAGATAATACGTCTCCGGCGGCTCGCGGCGGCGCTTGCGCGTCATTTCAACCAGCCCGAGCCCCGTCATGCCCACCACGTTCGTATGCGCCCGGTCGGCCTTCAGCGCGTCGCGCAGAATCTGAAGCAGCGCTTCCCCGGCCTTCGCGTCCTTCATATCGATAAAATCGATGATGATGATGCCGCCAATGTCGCGCAGCCGCAGCTGGTGCGCAATCTCCGCCGCCGCTTCCGCGTTCAGCTTGAACGCGGTTTCCTCAAAATCTGCCTTGCCGACGAATTTTCCCGTGTTCACGTCGATGACCGTCAGCGCTTCGGTGCGGTCGATGATCAGGTAGCCGCCGCTTTTCAGCCATACGCGCCGCTCCAGCGCCTTTTCCAGCTGCGACTGCACCTGCGCGCGCAGAAACAGCGGCCGCTCGCCCGCATCCAGCGTCGCGCGAACATTGCCGTCCGGCGCAAGCTGCTGAAGCGCCGCCCTGCCCTTTTCAAAGGCGGCTTCGTCCTCAAACACAACCTCGTCCACGCCGCGGCCCAGCGCGTCGCGAATGGCGCGGTACACCAGATCGTGGTCGCGCGTCAGAAGCCTCGGCGCTTTTACGCAGGCCGCGCGCCGGGCAATCTCGTCCCAGTCGCGCTTCAAAGCGCCCACGTCCGCCGCGAGCGCGTCCTCGTCCGCCCCCTCGGCGGCCGTGCGCACGATCATGCCCATGCCCTCCGGACACACGCGCGAAGCCAGCGACCTCAGCCGCGCGCGCTCATCCTCCGACGCGATGCGCCGGCTGATTCCAATAAAGTCCACCGTCGGCAGAAGCACGGCGAGCCGCCCCGGCAGCGTCACATACCCGGTCACACGCGCGCCCTTGCTCCCGCCGGGCACCTTCACAATCTGCACCAGCGTTTCCTGCCCGCGCTTTAATCGCTTCTCAATCGGCTGCCCGCTGACGCGCGCCTTCACGCGCTCCGCGTCCGTTCCGAAATCGGAGGACGCAAACGCGAAATCGTCCGCGGCCAGAAAGGCGTTTTTGTCCTCGCCAAGGTCGATAAACGCCGCCTGCATGCCCGGCAGCACGTTTTCCACGCGCCCCAGATAGATATTGCCAACGTCGCCGCCGCCCGCCTCGCGCTCCACGGAGAACTCGTTCAGCACACCGTTTTCCATCAGCGCCACGCGCGTTTCGCCGGGACGCGTTTCCACCAAAAGCCGCCCTGCCATACTACAGCTCCATCAGCGGCGCGGGCTTGCCCTGCGCGTTCAGCCCCAGAAGCTTCGTGCGAAGAATCCGCACCTCCGGCGTTTCAATTCCCGCCAGCTTCGACAGGGAGTTTAAAAGCAGGTCGGGCTTCAGCGTGTCCGTCTCCGTCAGCATCAGCCGCATGACCAGCGCCGTATCGTCCGACGTAAGCGACACGCACAGCGGACGAATGTCGATCTCCCTTTCACCGGACTTCGTCTTGCGCACGGCCATCACCTGCTCGGAAAACAGAAATTCCCGCGCGCCGTTTTTCAGCGCTTCGAAGTTCTCCGCCGGCGTTACGCGGTAATCGGCCATCTTCACCAGCGCCATCATGCTGGGGTGCCGGTCGTCCACGTAGCGCACGGAATACACCGGCATTTCCTCCGGCAGCGCGCCGCGCATGCGCGCAAGCGCCTCGCGCTCGGGCACGTGCTTGATGAATTTGATGTCCAGAACCTCGTATTCGCTTTCCCAGCCCATGGCCAGCGCGGAGGCGAAGCTCATCACGGGATGCGGGTTAAAGCCCTGCGAGAACGCCACCGGCAGCCCGGAGCGGTTCAGCGCGCGCTGCATATACCTTTGCAAATCCAGATGCGACACAAAGCGAAGCCGGTCAAGCTTGCCGAATCGAAATACGCACCTCATCTGCACGCCCCCTCATATCGCTTCATTCCGCAGCCGACGCAGCCCTTGCGGCAGTCGTGCGTAATCTCGGCCTTCTGCGCGTGTTCCCATTCACGCTTTAGAAACTCCTGACTCACTCCGCAGTCCAAATGCGCCCACGGCAGCACCTCGTCGATGTCTCTTGCGCGCAGCGCGTAGAAATTGGGATCGATGCCGGTATCCTTGAACGCCTGCGTCCACTTGTCGTTGTCGTAGAATTCCGTCCAGCCGTCAAACTCGCACCCGAGCTCCGACGCGCGCGCGAGCACCTCCGCGCACCGGCGGTCGCCGCGGGCGAAAACGGCCTCGATGTAGCTCACGTCGGACTCGTGATATTTGAAGTCCACACCCTTGAGCTTGGAAATCTCCGCCTTCAGCATCCTTTGCCGTCTCTGCACCGTTTCCTTGTCCAGCTGAGACGCCCACTGGAACGGCGTGTGCGACTTGGGCACGAACACCGACGCGGAAACCGTGATGCGCAGACCCGGCGCGCGCTTTTCCTTCGGCACGGAGAAATAGCACCTGCGCGCCTTTGCCGCCAGATCGGCAATGCCCAGCACGTCCTCGTCCGTCTCGGTCGGCAGGCCGATCATGAAATACAGCTTCACGGCGCTCCAGCCCTCCTCGAAAGCGTCGGTCACCGCGCGCATCAGATCTTCCTCGGTCACGCCCTTGTTGATTACGTCGCGCAGGCGCTGCGTGCCCGCCTCCGGCGCGAGCGTCAGCGCGGTCTTTCGCACCTTCTGGGTTTCCTTCAGCGTGTCCTTCAAAAACGCGTCGATGCGCTGGGACGGCAGCGAAATCTTCACGCGCCGCTCCAGAAAGCGCGTCACCATCTCGTGCGCCAGCTCGGGCAGACAGGAATAATCGCCGCTGGAAAGGCTCATCAGCGAAATCTCGTCAAAGCCGGTAGCGTTCACCAGCTTGTCGGCAATTTCCAGAAGCTTGTCCATGCTGCGCTCGCGCACAGGACGATAGATCATGCCCGCCTGACAGAAGCGGCAGCCGCGCGTGCAGCCCCGGAAGATTTCCAGCATGATGCGGTCGTGCACCACCTCGCCGTAGGGCACGATCAGCTTGTCCGGATAGTCGGCGGCCGTCAGATCGTTGACCAGCGCCTTGTACACCAGCGGCTTCGCGCCGGAGCCCTCCTTCGGGGTCACGGCGTGAATCGTGCCGTCCTCGTTGTACGTCACGTCGTACAGGCTGGGCACATACGCGCCCTCGACCTCCGTCGCCGCGCGGCGCAGATAGTCCTCGCGGGGCTTGCCGCTCTCGCGCCAGCTCTTCAGAAGGTCGACCGTCTGGTGAATCGCGCGCTCGCCGTCGCCCAGCGTGAACACGTCCACAAACGGCGCCAGCGGCTCCGGGTTGAACGCGCACGGGCCGCCGCAGATCACGAACGGGCCGCCGGTTCTGTCCTTCGAATACAGCGGAATCCCCGCCAGCTTCAGCGCGGCAAGGATGTTTGTGTAGCTCATTTCATATTGAAGCGTGATACCGAGGATGTCGAACTCGCCGACGGGCGTGCGCGTTTCCAGCGAAAACAGCGGAACGCCCTCCTCCTTCATCAGCGCCTCCATGTCCGGCCACGGCGAACAGACGCGCTCGCAATAGGTGTCCGCGCGGCGGTTCAGCGTGTGATACAATATTTTCATGCCCAGATGAGACATGGCGACCTCGTACACGTCCGGAAACAGGAACGCGTACCGCACGTCGACGCTCTTCGGATCCTTTTTCTCGCTGCCAAACTCGCAGCCCAGATAACGCGACGGCTTCTGCACCCGGCTCATCAGGCGGTCGATTTTCTGCGAAAGCTCCAAACCCATTCCTCCCGAAAACACAGATATACCCATTACATTCTATCACGATTTTATCCGACTTTCGAGGTGGGATTGTTAAACTATTTTCGCGCGGCCGGTTTTTTATGCGCTGATATTGACGAAACCGGTGTATATCCTGTATAATCGAAGCCAATCCGCAAAGAGGAAGGATGTTTATGTCCGTCAAGATCGCGCCCGACCGTGAAACCCTTGAAAAAATCGCTTCTCAGATTCCCACCCCCTTTCATCTGTATTCGGAGGCAAGACTGCGCGCGCGTGTGCGCGCCTTTCTTCGCGCGTTTTCGTGGAACGAGGGCTTCCGCGAATACTATGCCGTAAAGGCCTGCCCCACGCCGGGCGTCATACGCATCCTTCAGGAGGAGGGCTGCGGCGTGGACTGCGCGTCGGAATGCGAGCTGATGCTGGCCGAGGCGATGGGCTTTTCCGGCGACAAAATCATGTTTTCCTCCAATGAAACGCCCCGCGGCGAATTCGCCTACGCGCGCCGCTTAGGCGCAATCATTAATCTGGACGACTACACACTGATTCCGTCGCTGGCCGCCGAGGGGCCGGTGCCCGAGCGCGTGTGTCTGCGCTTTAATCCCGGCGGAGAGTTCCGCCTTGGCAACGCCGTGATGGGCGCGCCAGGCGAAGCGAAGTTCGGCATGACGCGCGAGCAGCTTACCCTGTCCGTGCGCGCGCTTCAGGAAATGGGCGTAAAGCAGTTCGCGCTTCACGCGTTTCTGGCCAGCAACACCGTCGATTCGTCGTACTACCCCACGATGGCGCGCCTTCTGATGACCACCGCGCGCGAGCTGCGCGAGGAAACCGGCGCGGAGTTTTTCATGATCAACCTGTCCGGCGGCATCGGCATCCCCTACCGTCTCGATCAGCCGGACACCGACATTTCGCTGGTCGGCCACGGCGTGCAGGAGGCGTTTGAGGAAATCTGCGTGCCCGCCGGAATGGGAGGCATCCGCATTGCCGCCGAGCTTGGGCGCTATATTTCCGGCCCCGCCGGGTGGCTCGTGACCCGCGCCATTCACGAAAAGCATACCCACAAGGAATACATCGGCGTAGACGCGTGCGCCGCCGACCTGATGCGCCCCGCCATGTACGGCGCGTATCACTACATCACGGACGCAGGAAAGGAAAACGAAGCGCCGGTTCAGAAATACGACGTGGTCGGCTCGCTGTGCGAAAACAACGACAAGTTCGCCGTCGACCGTATGCTGCCGCACGTGAGCATGGGCGACCTGCTCGTCATTCACGACACCGGCGCGCACGGCCGCAGCATGGGCTATAATTACAATGGAAGACTTCGAAGCGCGGAGGTGCTTTTGAAGGAGGACGGTTCCTTCGAGCTGATCCGCCGCGCCGAAACGCCCCGCGACTACTTTGCCACGCTGGATTTCACCGGCGTTCTGGACGGCGTTTTGAAAAATCACCATTGAGCGATTATCCCGCGTCCTGCCGGAGCCGCGTCAAAATCTTCTTTTCAAGCCGGGATACCTGCACCTGCGTCATTCCCATAATCCCGGCCACGTTCGTCTGCGTCAGGCTTTTGAAATACCGAAGCGTGAGCAGCGTCCGCTCCTTCTCGTTTAGCGAGGCCATCAGCTTCTCGACGAGAAGGTTTTTTTCAACCCTTTCAAACGGATTCACGCCCAGCGTATCCTCCAAGCGCAGATCGCCGCCGTCCAGCGGCTCGGACAGCGAGCGCACCGTCTGGTTCGCGCCCAGCGCCAGCACCGCGTCCTCGCGCGACAGCTTCAGCTCCGCGCAGATTTCCTCCAGCGTCGGGTCGCGCCCGTTTTCCTCGCGGCGGCGGTTTACAAATTCCAGCGCGCGCTTCGCGTTTTCCTTGATGGTGCGGGACACGCGAATCTGCCCATCGTCGCGCAGAAAGCGGCGAATTTCGCCCATGATCATCGGCACGGCATAGGTGGAGAACTTCACGCCGTAGCCCTCGTCAAAATTTCGCACCGCGCGAACCAGCCCCAGCCGCCCCAGCTGATACAGGTCTTCGTATTCCCGCCCCTGCGTTTTCAGGCGCTTTACCACGTAGTGCACCAGCGCGTCGTTGTCGCGCACCAGCTTCTCCATCGCGGCGGCGTCGCCCCGCTGCGCCTCGCGAATGCACTCGTATACATCCTCGATCAAGCCTCCTTCGCGGCAGGTCTGCCGCTTTCCAGCTGCTTGTACAGCCGAACCGTCGTGCCGCTGCCAACCCGGCTCGCCACGTCGATGGAATCCATAAAGCTCTCCATCACGGTAAAACCCATGCCGCTGCGCTCGAAGCCGTCTACGCTCGTCCAGAACGGCTGCATTGCCTGCTTAAGGTCGGCTATGCCCACGCCATTGTCGGTGATGTCCACGGTCAGAAACCGCTTGTCCGTCAGCGTCGCGCGCATGCGCACCGTGCCCAGCTTCCCCTGATAGCCGTGAATAATGGCGTTCGTCACCGCCTCGGACACGGCGGTCTTCACGTCGCTCAGCTCCGACATGGTGGGGTTCAGCGGCAGAAGAAACGCGCTGATTGTCAGCCGCGCGAAGCCTTCGTTTTCGGGAACCGACAGAAAATCCACCTTGATTTCGTTGATGATGCTCATTTGCTCTCCGTCCTTTCCTCGTTTTTGATGATCTGCCCAAGCCCGGACATGCGAAACACGCGCTCCACCGGCTGGCGCATGCCGCGCACGCGCACGCCGCCGCCCCTCCGCTTCATGAACTTGTATCGGCCGATCATCATGCCGATGCCGGACGAATCCATAAACCCCACCTCGCTTAGATCAAACACCACGACCTTTGCATCCGTCTTTAGAACCGTCGCATCGATCGTGTTTCGAATCCGCTCCGCCATGCAATGATCCAGCTCTCCCTGCGGCGCGACCGTGAGCACCCGGGATACGTCGTCAAACTGCAGCATACAAAAACCATCCTCCCGTTTTGGACTGGAAGGATGGTTCGCTTCTTTCCCGCGCGCCGCCTGTTTCGGAATTATGGATTGTTGCGCGAATCCTGCAAATCGTCCGACAGCCGCCCGCGCGGTTTTTCGCCTTTTTCGTCGAGCGTCCTCCTTCGCTGCCCGAACAAATACTCGCTGCCTGTGAGAAAATCCTTCTGAATGTGCTGATCACCCCCCTTCCTTTCCCGCCGAACGCGTTCAGCACGAGGTTTCCTCGACTTCCTCCTGAAGCGCCGCCAGCGCGCCGTCCACCGCCGCTTCGTCCAGTGCGTCGTCCACAAGCAGCCGCTGCGCGAGTGCCCGAAGCGTATTTACATGCGCACCGAGCAGCGAAAGCGTCCGCTCATACAGACTCTCAAGCAGCCCGCGCGCGTCCGCGCCGGTCTCCGCGCCGCAGCCGTATTTCTGAAGCACATTCTCTGCGGCATATGGCCTGTGTCCCATGCCCATTTCCCCGGCCATCTGGCACGCCAGCTCCGTGGCGCGCTTCAGGTCGTTCGACGCGCCGCCGGTCACGCCGCCCTCGCCCGCGTACAGCGCCTCCGCCGCGCGCCCGGCCAGCAGAACGCAGATGCGGTTTTCAAGATCGCCGCGCGTATACATCGTCTTTTCCGCCGGAATCGACAAATTGTACCCCGCCGCGCCGTTTGCGGACGGCACGATGCTCACCCTGCGAATGCGATCCTCCGGCGTAAGAAGCCGCGAAATCACCGCGTGCCCGGCCTCGTGCAGCGCGATCAGCCGCCGTTCCTCCTCGCCCATTCGAATGCTCCGCTCGCCGCCCGCAACCAGCGTCAGGTACGCCGATTCGATATCCGCTTCGCAGATTCGTTCCGACCGCCGCCGCGCCGCTCGTATGGCGGCCTCGTTCAGAAGATTTTCAAGCGACGCGCCCGAAAACAGCACCGTGCGCGCGGCGAGGTCGGACAGATCCACGTCCGCGTCCATCGGCTTTCCGCGCGCGTGAAGCCGGAGAATCTTTTCCCGCGCGTCCCTGTCCGGCATGGCCACCTCGATGCGGCGGTCAAACCGTCCCGGCCGCAGAAGCGCAGGGTCGAGCATCTCCGCGCGGTTCGTCGCGCCGATGACGATCACGCCCTCCGCCGGCCGGAAGCCGGACATCTCGCCCAGCAGCGCGTTCAGCGTCTGGTCGCGCTCGTCAGACGAGTTCGCGCCGCGCAAGCGCCCCAGCGAATCGATTTCGTCGATGAAAATCACGCATTTCCCCAGCCTGCGCGCCTTCTTAAATGTGTCGCGCACCCGGCTCGCGCCGACGCCCACGTACATCTCCACAAAGTCTGAGCCGTTCAGCGCCAGAAACGGAACCCCGGCTTCGCCCGCGAGCGCGCGCGCCAGCAGCGTTTTGCCTGTGCCCGGCGGGCCGTAGAGCAGCACACCGTGCGGAATCCGCGCGCCCAGCTTCGCGTAGCTCTCCGGGTGCTTCAGAAAGTCCCTCAGCTCCCGCAGGCTCGAAAGCGCTTCCTCGTTGGCGGCTACGTTTTCAAAGCTCGCGCCGCTCTCCGGCTTCACGGGCGCGGCATTCAGCACCGCGAGCGCGCGCCCCGGCGCGGACTCCCGCGCGAAAAGCGCGGCAAACAGGCACAGAATCGCTATGCCCGACAGCGCGTAGAACAGCCCGCCCGCCGCCGCGTCGCCCCGCACGGCCGCCGCGAGCAGAAACAGCGCCGCCGCAAAGATGGAAAATTGTCTCCGCCGTTTCACCATAAACCCTCCCGTTTCGTTTTTGTAATTATAATCTACAGACACCGCCCGCGTCCACGAACAAGTTCTGGCAAACGCATACCTCGCGCGCGTTTCGGGCAGAATATGGAAAAAACGGGAGGCTTCCATGAAGCGTTTTATACGTATTTTCGGCCTGCTTCTGCTATCCTTCGCGCTTGTGGGCGCGGCGCTGATGGACATTCCTTCATGGGAAAAACTGAATCTTGAAAAAATCACAAACGCGGACGCGTCGAGCGTGCTGCTGACCGCGGACGGCACGCCGTTCGCGCGCCTGCGCACGGCAACCGCCGGCGAAAGACTGCGCGCGGACGAAATTCCTGAAACCGTCCGGCAGGCCTTTCTGGCCGCGGAGGACAGCCGGTTCTACGAGCATTCCGGCGTAGACGTGCGCCGCATGCTCGGCGCGCTGTGGCGCGATTTGCGCACGCTTTCCTTCCGGGAGGGCGCGTCCACGATCACCCAGCAGCTTGTGAAGCTCACGCACCTGTCCGGGAAGAAGACGATTTCCCGAAAGACCAACGAAATCGCGCTCGCGCTTCAGCTGGAACGCCGAATGAGCAAGGACGAAATCCTCGCCGCCTACCTGAACACGGTCTATTTCGGCGAGGGCGCGTATGGCGTCGAAAGCGCCGCGCAGATCTATTTCGGCAAAAACGCCGCCGACTTAAACGCCGCCGAGGCCGCCCTGCTGGCGGGAATCGTCAAGGCCCCCAGCGCCTATTCGCCGTTTGAGAACCCCGCGCAGGCGCAGAAGCGCCGCGCCTATGTGCTTTCACGCATGGAGGCGCTCGGCTACCTGTCGGAAGACGAGGAAGCGAAAATGCAGTCGCTGCCCCTTCCGGAAACGCGCTTTTCGGAGTCCGACGAATACCCGTGGTACCGCGACGAGGTTCTCCGCGAAGCCTGCGAGCGGCTAAACGTATCCGCGGACGAGCTGCTTTCCGGCGGCTACACGATTTTTACGGCTTTGAACCCCAAGGCGCAAGCGTCGGCGGAGGCGCTGTTTGAAAGCGCGTCCGCCTTCCCCGCCGACGCAGCGGACGGCACAAAGGCGCAGGCGGCGTTCTGCGCCGTCGACCCCGAAACCGGCGCGATTCGCGCGCTCGTCGGCGGGCGAGACTACGCCGTGCGCCGCGGACTGAACCGCGCCACCCAGTCCCGTCGGCAGCCCGGCTCAACGTTCAAGCCGGTATCCGTGTACGCCGCTGCGGTCGACGCGCTGGGGCTTTCCCCCTCCTCCATCCTTGACGACTCCCAGCGCACGTTTGACGGCCAGTATACCCCTTCGAACGCGGGTGGAAAATACCACGGTCTCGTCACCATGCGCGCGGCGCTGGCACATTCCTACAACGCCGCCAGCGTCTCATTGATCGAGTTTACCGGCGTCGATCTGGCGCGGGAGTACGCTATGCGCATGGGACTTCCGCTTTCGGACAGCGACAGCTATCTTTCGCTGGCGCTGGGCAGCCTGACCTACGGCGTCACGCCCGCGGAGCTGACGGCGGCCTACGCCGCGTTCGCCAACGGCGGGCGAGCCGTTCAGGCGCACACCGTCGAAAAAATCCTCGACCGAAACGGCCGCACGGTCTACGAATTCACCCCGACCCTGCGCCGGGTGATGACAGAGGAAAGCGCCTACCTGCTCACCAGCATGCTGACCACCGCCGCTGCGTCCGGCAGCGCCTCGGCGCTTTCGCGCAGCGGCGTGAGCATCGCGGGCAAGACCGGCACGGCTGCCTGCTCCGCCGCGGGCAACCGCGACATCTGGACGGTCGCCTACACGCCCGACCTCGTCGCCTGCGCGTGGATGGGCTTTGACAACACGGATGACGCGCACATGCTCCCGGCGAGCGAAAGCGGCTCCGGCAAACCGGCGCGGCTGCTCGCCGCCTTCTTCCGCGAGAACGCGTCCGGCGCGCGCTTCTCCGTGCCGGACGGCATCACGACCGTGCGGCTGGACAGGCAGCTTCTGAACGAAGGTCACGTATCGCTGCTCGCCCCCGCCGACGCGCCGCAGGAGCTGACAATCAGCGAGGTCTTCGTGAGCGGACACGAGCCAACCCGCCTCTCCGACGCGTTCGACGCGCCGGATGCGCCCGGCGCGCCCGTGCTTGAGCGCCTGCCCGATGACATCGTGCGCGTCCGCGCGGAGGACGGCTCGAACGCGAACGTGGATTACCTCGTCGTCCGCCAGACCGCGGAAGGACGCGAAATCCGCGCCGTGCTGACCGAGGAAGCCCCAGCCTTCGAGGAGCCGGTCGAGCCCGGTGAGCTCGCCTACGCCCTGATCGCGCGCAGCCGCCGACTTTACGAAGCCGGCGTCACACGCTTAAGCGACATAGGCCCATTCGCATCTCTTCCCGACGAACCCTCGCTTTCGCAGAAAATCCGCTCGTTCTTCGCGCGGTAAAGCGTTTATAAAAACAGGGAGACTTGAGAGGTTCGCTTTTCTCTCAGGTCTCCCGTTTGATTTTTCTCAAAAATCGGGTCTCGTCATTTCACATTCACAAATTCCAGCTTGTCCCCGTTCGGCAGCGCGCGCACCTTTTCGCCGGTCTGAATTGCGCCGGTGAGGATTTCCTCGCTCAGCGCGTCCTCCACCAGCCGCTGAATCGCGCGGCGCAGCGGGCGTGCGCCATACTGAAGGTCGTAGCCCGCGCGGGCGACGGTTTGCGCCGCCTCCGGCGTGATTTCAAGGTCGATGCCCCGCTCCTTCAGGCGGCGGGCGACGCTGTCCATCATCAGCATGGCAATTTTGTCGATGTGCGCCTGTTCCAGCGAATGGAACACGATGATTTCGTCCACGCGGTTGATGAACTCCGGGCGGAAGATTTTCTTCACCTCGCCCATGATCGATTCCTTCATCGCCTCGTAGCTGCGCTCATCGTCAAAGGCCGAGCCGAAGCCCACGGCGCGCTGACGGCCAATGGTATGCGCGCCCGCGTTGGAGGTCATCACCACCACGCAGTTCTTGAAATCCACGATGCGCCCCTGCCCGTCGGTCAGGCGGCCGTCCTCCAGAATCTGCAAAAGGATGTTGAACACGTCCGGATGCGCCTTCTCCACCTCGTCCAGCAGCAGGATGCAATAGGGCTTCCGGCGCACCTTCTCGGTCAGCTGGCCGCCCTCCTCATAGCCCACGTAGCCGGGCGGGGAGCCGATCATGCGCGACACGGAATACTTCTCCATATACTCGGACATATCGATGCGAATCAGGCTGTCCACGTCGCCGAAGAGCGCCTCGCCCAGCGCCTTGCAAAGCTCCGTCTTGCCCACGCCCGTGGGGCCCAAGAAGATAAACGAACCGATCGGACGGTTGGGGTCCTTGAGACCGGCGCGTGCGCGGCGAACGGCGCGGGCGACGGCCTTGATCGCCTCATCCTGCCCCACGACGCGCTTATGGAGAATTTCCTCCATGTGCATCAGCCGCGTGGCCTCATCCTCCGTCAGGCGCGTGACCGGGATGCCCGTCCACAGCGACACGATTTCGGCCACTTCCTCCTCGCCCACGGTTTCCACGCGCTCCTCGCGCTTCAGCTCCCAGTCGCGGCGCGCGTCCTCTATCTCCTTGAGCAGGCGCTTCTTCTGGTCGCGCAGGTCGGCGGCCTTCTCAAAATTCTCGTCCTTTACCGCCTGACGGGTTTCCTCGTCCAGCTCCGCCACGCGCTTTTCCTTTTCCTGCATGTCCGGCGGCGCGGCGAACGTGCGGATGCGCACGCGCGAAGCCGCCTCGTCGATCAGGTCAATCGCCTTGTCCGGCAGGAAGCGGTCGCTGATATACCGGTCGGACAGCATGACCGCCGCGCGGATGGCTTCGTCGGTGATGTGCACCTTATGGTGATTCTCGTACCGCTCGCGCAGACCCATCAGAATCTCGACGCTTTCCTCCTTCGTCGGCTCCCCCACCATGACCGGCTGGAACCGGCGCTCCAGCGCCGCGTCCTTTTCAATATATTTGTGATACTCGCGCAGCGTCGTCGCGCCGACGCACTGCATCTCGCCGCGCGCCAGAAGCGGCTTTAAGATGTTCGCCGCGTCAATCGCGCCCTCGCTCGCGCCCGCGCCGACAATCGTGTGAAGCTCGTCGATAAACAGAACCACGTTGCCCGCGCGGCGAATCTCCGCCATGGTGTTCTTGAGGCGCTCCTCAAACTCGCCGCGGTACTTCGCGCCCGCCAGCATGCCGGGCAGGTCGAGCGAAACCACGCGCTTTCCGCGCAGAATCTCCGGGATGTTCCCGTCGATAATCTTCTGCGCCAGCCCCTCGACGATGGACGACTTGCCCACGCCGGGCTCTCCGATCAGCACCGGGTTGTTCTTCGTGCGGCGAGACAGAATCTGCACGATGCGCTCGATTTCCTTCGCGCGCCCGATTACCGGGTCAAGCTCTCCGTTCTTCGCCGCGCGCGTCAGATCGCGGGCGTAGGCGTCCAGCATCGGCGTATCCGATTCCTCCGCCTTCCCGCTTCCCTCCGTTGGCGTGCTTTCTGTCTTGCGCGAACGGCCCAGCGCGCGCAGAAGCTCCTCGCGCGCCTTGTTGAGATCCACGCCCAGCTTCACGAGCGCGTGCGCCGCCACGCCGGCGCGCTCGCGCATCAGCGCCAGCAGAATATGCTCGGTGTCAATGGTGTCGCTGCCGAGGTCTCGCGCCTCCCGCGCGCTCATCTCCAAAACCGTTTTGGAGCGAATTGTATAATTCAGCGCCTTGGCCGGTACATCGTCCTCTCCCCGGCCGACGAGATCGATAATCTCGTTGCGGGCTTCCTCCAGCGTGATGCCGTTCAGCACCACGCCCGCCCTGCCCGGGTCGTTCAGAACGCCCAGCAGCAGGTGCTCGGTTCCGATATAGCTGCGCCCCAGCATGGCAGCCTCGCGCTGCGCGGCCTCAAGCGCCCTGCGCCCGTGTTCATTGCATTTGGCAAACATTGCATTTCCTCCGCTTATTCCATGTGTCCGTCGTCCATCAGCGTCGTAAGCCTTGTGCGAACCTCGCTGGCTCGCAGAAGCAGCCGGTCGCGCTCGCTCAAAACGCTTCCGGCCAGCGCGTTCAGCGACGCGGGCTGCATTTCCAGCATCAGTCGGTCGATTCCCTGCACCGGAATGTTCAATAACCCCACGCCCGCGGCCATGCGCAGATCAGAATACCTGTGCATGAACTCGCGCTCGTCCATCAGGCGCGCATTCAAAAGTATGCCCACCGTGCGCATCATTTTATCGGCAAACGCGTCCTGATCGCGCTCGATCATGCGCCTGCGCTCCTCGCGCTCCTGCTCCGCCGCCTGTGCGCACACGGCTAAAAAATTCTGCACAATGTCGTCCTCCGACCGGCCGATCGCCGCCTGATTGGACATCTGATACAGGCATCCGTCGGCCTCCCCGCTTTCGCCATACATGCCGCGCAGCGTGAAGCCCAGCTTGCCGACCGCCTGCGCCAGCGCGCCCATTCGCTTGGAAACCGTGAGCGCCGGCAGATGCAAAAGCGCGCTCGCGCGCATGCCCGTGCCCGCGTTCGTCGGCGACGACGTGAGATAGCCCCACTTCGCGTCAAACGCGAACGGCTCCGCCGCGCCCAGCTGGTCGTCGGCGTGAAACGCCTTTTCCGCCGCGCGCTCCGGCTGAAGCCCGGGCAGCATCGCCTGAATGCGCAGGTGATCCTCCTCGTTCAGCATGACGGACACCGTTTCGTCGTTTGAAACCAGCGCCGCGCCCGTTTCGGGTTTTGCGAGCAGGTCAAGGCTGACCAGCCGTTTTTCGTTCCATACCTTTCGCTCGTTTTCGTCCAGCGCGGACATGCGCAGAAGGGTAAACCTCTCGCCCTCGCCTCCGCAAAGGCGCGCCGCCGCGCGCTTGACGACCTCACGCGCTCCCTCCGGCTCAATTTTCGCCTCAAACGGAAGGTCGGCGTAGTTTCGCGCCAGCCGCACCCGGGTGGAAAGGATGATATCCGCCTCCGGCGCGGACGCGTACGCTTTACTCATCCGCCGCACCCTCCTTCCCGGCCTCCGCCTCGGCGTTCATAGCCTCCAGCTGCGCCGTCAGCGCGCGAATCTCGTCGCGCAGGGTCGCTGCGGTCTCGTATTCCTCCTCGGCAATGGCGCGCATCAGCCTCTGCTTTTTGCGGTCAATCGTCATCTTCACTGCCACCTTACCGTCCACGCCGCCCGGCGCGCGACCGGTATGCTGCGCGTTTCCGCTTACGCGAATCAGAAGCTCCTCCAGCGGCTTGTGGAACGCGCGATAGCAGTCGGCGCAGCCGAGCATGCCGCCCCGGCGAAATTCGGCGTAGGTCATGCCGCATCGCGGGCACACCGCGTCAAACCGATCCTCGTCCTCGCTCTTCCGGCTCGCCAGCGCCTTTTCAAAAAAACCGCCCAGCAGCCCCGCCAGCTCGCCCAAATCCACGTTCGGCAGCTGCTTTTTATATTTCGTCATGCAGGTGGCGCACAGGTTGCGCTCCTGCTTTTCCCCATTTACAAACGTCGTCAGATGAATGTTGGCGGGACGTACTCCGCACTCGTCACACATCATGTCCGCGTGTCCTCCTCCAGATTTCTGAATACCTGCACAAGCAGGCTGCGCAGAACCGACGCCCGCAAAACGTCCTTTGCGCTTACCGGCAGCTGCAGCGCGTTTTTCGCCACCGCCGAGCGCATCAGAAGCGCTTCCCGGCGCGTGATCAGCTTGCGCTCATACAGGCAGGCGATAATCGCGTTGGCGCTTTCCTCGTCAATCGACGTGCCGACCCTCTTAAGCAGCGTTTCCAGCATGTTTTCGCTCGCGTCCTGCGTCATGCGCACAATGCGCACGTACCCGCCGCCGCCGCGTCTGGATTCAATAATATATCCATGATCCACGGAAAACCGGGTTGCCAATACATAATTGATCTGCGACGGCGCGCAGCCGAAGTGCTGCGCCAGCTCGTTGCGCTTGACCTCGATCTGCTTGTCCTCGTCCATCAGTTCCTTTATAAAATGCTCAATGGCGTCGCTCAGCTGAGCCATAGCCATCCCTCCCTTTGAGGTATTGACCTTCTTTGATCATTATACCTGTTTTCCGATCAAAAGCAAGCCTGCGCCGCGGAAATGTCTGAAATTAACAAAATCTTATCAGATCATTCCGCCGCGCAGGCTTTTAAGGCAACGCCGCACAAACGCGGTGGCACCTTCGCTTCCATGCGGCCGTCAGGCGTAGGCTTCAAGGTATCGAATCACGGCTTTCGCGGAAACATGCGCCGCCCTTTCGGCGAATTCCGCGTAGGTCAGCGCCGCGCCGTCATCCGCGCCGTCGCTGATGGCGCGCAGGATGCAGCAGGGAATTTCGTTCAGAAGGCACACATGCGCAATCGCGCCGCCCTCCATCTCGCACACGCTCGCGCCGAAGCGCTCCGCAATCGCGGCCTTCTCGCACGGCTCGGACACGAACTGGTCGCCGGAGGCAATCGCCCCGCGCACGGCGCGCGCGCCGGTATCGGTCAGCGCCCGCTCAAGGTCGCCGCTCACGCGCTCGCTCAGCGGAAAGCGCAGCCGGTTCACCGTGGACACAAAGCCCTTTTCGTCGCCCAGCGCGCTGGTATCCACGTCATGCTGCACGGCGTAGGTGCCCACCACCACGTCCAGCACATGAAGCGTCCGGTTCAGCGCACCGCCCACGCCGGTGTTGATGATCACGTCGGGATGATACAGAAGCGCCATCGTCTGCGCGCAGACGGCCGCGTTCACCTTGCCGATTCCGCATACCGCCAGCACCACGGGCTTCCCCTCAATGGTTCCGCTTAAAAATTCCGTGCCGGAAACGGTTCGGCGCTCGGCGTTTTCCAGCCGCTCGGCCAGCAGCGCCATTTCAATCTTCATCGCGGCAAGAATGCCCGTCATCGTTCTTCCCCCTTCGGATAGGCAAGCCCGCTTACCGGGTAGCCCTTCACGGCCTTCAGGTAGCGGCGACACTCGGCCTTTGCCAGATCCAGATCCAGATTGATGAAATTGCCGCATTCCTTGCGGGATTTTCCAAAGATTTCGCCGTCGTAGGCGATAATCGCCTCCAGCACGCGCTCAATCTCCCGAAGCACCCTCTGGTGGTCTGCGTCCCGCATCAGAAGATAAAAGCCCGTCTGGCAGCCCATGGGGCCGAAGTAGATCACGCTTTCGCCCAGCTCGCCGTTTCGAATCATCGTGGCGAACATGTGCTCCACGGAGTGCATCGTGGCGTTGTCCATCAAATCGCCCGTGTTCGGCACGCGGGTGCGCAGGTCATAGGTCGCCACGTCCCCGTCTATGCGGGAGAGATAAATCCCGGGCACGATGAAATCGTGATCCACGGAAAAGCTCGCAATCCTTTTCATTCAGCACGCTCCCTTCACCAGCAGGACGACGGCCTGCGCGGCAATGCCCGCGCCCTCGCCCTCAAAGCCGAGTCCCTCGGTCGTGGTCGCCTTCACGCTCACGCAGTCCGCCGGAATCCCCAGCGCCCGCGCGGTCGTTTCACGCATTTCGCCGATATATGGCGCGAGCTTCGGCCGCTGGCAGATGATCGTCACGTCCGCGTTTCCGACCCGATAGCCCTTTTCAGCCACGCGATCGCGCACCGTTTCCAAAAGCGACAGGGACGATATGCCCAGATATCGGTCGTCGTTATCCGGGAACAGATGCCCGATGTCGCCCAGCGCCAGCGCGCCCAGCATCGCGTCCATCAGCGCGTGCAGCGCCACGTCCGCGTCCGAATGGCCAAGCAGACCCTTCTCCCACGGAACCTCCACGCCCATCAGCACCAGCCTTCGACCCTCTGCCAGCCGATGCACATCGTAGCCCATGCCTGCGCGCGGCGGACAGAGACTTGCCTCGGCGCGCGCGAAATCCTCCTGTGTGGTCATCTTCACGTTCCTCCCGGCGTCCGGCGTGGTAACCAGCAGCACCGGCCCGAATCGCTTTTCATAGAGCGACGCGTCGTCAGTCGCCGCCACCCGTTCCCGCTCCGCCCAGTCGTAGGCTTCTAAAATTTCGCCCAGACGGAAGCCCTGCGGCGTCTGCACGGCTCTGAGCGACGCGCGTTCGGGCGTGCGCACGGCGAAGCCCTGCGCGTTCGCCTCCTTCACGGTATCGCTCACCAGCGTGGAAATCACCGCCGCGCCGCATTGGGCAACGCCGTCCAGCACCGCCTCGATCATTTCCCGGGAAACGAACGGGCGCGCCGCGTCGTGAACCAGCGCAATGTCAACGTCCGCAGAAAGCGCGCGAAGGCCGTTGTGCGCGGAGGCCTGCCTTGTGCTTCCGCCCTTCACCGTGCGTGCGACAAGCGGATTTCGCCCCTCGCCCGCCGTCAGCTTCTCATAGGAATCGAAATCATCCTCCGAAAGCACCAGAACCAGCTCGTCTATACACCCGCTGCCCGACAGCGCGTCCAGCGTGCGCGAAAGCACGCTGCGCCCGCCCAGCGGATAAAACGCCTTGTTGTAGCCCAGTCCGGCGCGCACGCCGCGCCCCGCGGCCACGACCACGCAGCCAATCCTCTGTCCGTCCTTCATTCGACCACCCGAAACATTCCCGCGGCCTGCGCCTTCACGGCATGCTCGGAAAGGCTCAGCACCTCGTATTTCGTTTCGTTCGCGCCAAAGCGCACGGTGAGAACGTCGCCCACCTTCACCTTCGCGCCGGGCTTGCCGGGACGGCCGTTAATCGACACATGCTCGGAATCGCACGCGTCGTTGGCAACCGACCGCCGCTTGATAATGCGGGATACCTTAAGAAACTTATCCAGACGCATCTCGCTCTGCGGCTCGCGCGTCTCTTCCTTCTTTGCTGCCATGTCGTACTCCTCTTCAAAAAAAGCGGACAAACGCTGCTCGCATCTGCCCGCAGGTATCTCCTTGCGTCTGTCAGAATACTTCCTTAAAGGCCTTGCCGGGCTTGAACACGGGCGTCTTGGACGCTGCGACCGTGATGGGTTCGCCCGTGGCGGGATTGCGAGCCTCATGCTCATCGCGCTCGCGCACGCTGAACGTGCCAAAACCGACGATCTGTACCTTGTCGCCTTCCTTCAGTGCTTCCTTCACGCAGCCGAGGAACGCTTCCAGCGCGGCCTCCGTCTGCTTGCGATCCAGCCCGGATTTCTCCGCCATTCTCGCGATCAACGTTGATTTGTTCATTTTTCTTGCCTCCCTCGTTGATTTGTGAGACCTTCTATGCAAATACATTTCTTCACCCGGAGAAAAATTCCTGCCGGATTTTCCGTTTCGGTACGATTTTACATTCCTATCGCGAATATCCTTCGATGAACGCTTCGCAGGCCTTCGAAAGCGCCTCCTCTGCGTTGATTCCATCCTGCTTCAGCCGCGCCGCAAGTCGGAAAAGCTCACCGCCTTCGCCCGCCACGCCCTTGAGCGCCGACTCCGCGCGGGACGAATCCTCCTCGCAGGCTCTCCTCCAAAGCTTCTGTGCCTTCAAAAGCGCGGGCAGCGCCTTTGCCACCGCGCGCATGCGATCCTCGGCGGAATGGAAGCCCTTCTCGTCGTTCTTCCTCTGATCCCAGATTTTCAAAACCTCGTCCGCGTCCGCCGCCGTTTCGCCGCCGAACACATGCGCATGACGCGCGATCATCTTGCGCACCGCGCCGGTAATCACATCCGCCGCGTCAAATTCGCCATGATCCATGCCGATCTGAATCTGCATGGCGGCCACGAACAGCACGTCGCCAAGCTCCTCAATCATTCCGTTTTCGTCGCCCTGCTCGATGGCGTCCATCAGCTCATAGGCTTCCTCCACGCAGGCGCGCTGCAGGCTCTCATGCGTCTGCCTGCAATCCCATGGGCAGCCGCCCATCGGCGAACGCAGCCGCGCCGTCAGTGCCAGAAGATCTCGGAACGTGCAGCGCTCGCGGCGCGTGAAATCCTTCTCGCCCCGCACAAGGCAGCCGCTTCGGTGATCGTAAGCCGACAGCCGGTCGAGCTCCGTCAGCGTAATCTCCGCCACGCCGCCGCCCGGCATCGTCACGTAGACGGGCGCTTCCTCCGGATAAACCTCCATCAGGCGCAGCTTGACCTCGCCCGCCTGCACGCGGCTGTCCAGCTCCTTGACCACACAGTCGTTTTCCGCCGACAGCGCCGCGCCGTCGATTTCCGATGCGGAAATCAGCGTCACCGGCCCCTCGGCGCGCGCCAGCAGCTCGCCAAACGCGCCCGCGCCGATCACATTCACCCGCGCGCCCGCGCGAAACAGAGCCTTTACCGACTGATCCGCCGCGTCCAGCACGGCGTACAGCACGCGCTCGACCTGCGCCTTTAACACCGCCTCCGCCGCCAGCTGCGCGTGCTCGTCAAAATCCTCCGCCGTTTCATAAAGCGCGTCCAGCGATTCATACGAAACGCCGTTTTCCTTCAGCCATTCGGCGAAGCCGCAGCGCTCCGTGTGTAAAATCACCCTGTCCGCTTCCCGTGCCGCCCGCGCGGCCTCAAGCGTAATCTCTTCCTTCTTCGTGCCCACACACGCAACGGTAATTCTCATCTGCTTCCTCCGGTATGCCTATATGAGTTCAGAAAGCTCCGGGACTTCGGCTGTCTCCCGCTCGAACCGAATTCTTCTCCCGGAGCTCTCACGCTCCCGTCCCTACTGCTCCATCTGGCGGCCGATAATCACCGCCGTGGTCTCCGCCACCTTCATATCCACCGCTGTCATGCGAACGCCGGACTCCCGCTCCGCCAGCATCAGACAGCCGACGATTTCGCCGTCAGCCAGAATCGGCGCGATGATCTGCCCGGTGTATTGCTCGGTCTGGTCGCCCTGCACCAGCGGCAGCATGCGCTCGCCGTCGGACAGGTTCTTCATCACCGCCGTGCGTCCCTGCATGATATTTTCCGTTTCGGCGCTCAGCGCCTTCTCAAACTGGTCGCGCTTGCCTGCGCCGGATACCGCGACCACCGCGTCTCGGTCGCCAATCAGCGTCACGTGACCCAGCGTGCGATATAGGCTGTCGGTGTAATCCTTGGCAATCGTGGCGATTTCGCCGATGGGCGAATACTTCTTCAGTACCACCTCGCCGTCATGGTCGGTATAAATCTCCAGCGGGTCGCCCTCTCTGATGCGAAGTGTTCTTCTGATTTCCTTGGGAATAACCACGCGGCCAAGCTCATCAATTCTTCGAACAATACCGGTTGCGCGCATATCTGCATCCGTCCTCACCTTGCATATTTCGCCTTTTCGTCGGCGCGAATGCTATTATCTGCATGATTCGTCAAATTATGCGCGCGTGCCCGGTGAATTTGTTTGTGAGCGCATTCGTATACGCTTCATTCTTCACTTGTTCGATTCATATTCGCGCTGAAACGCCTCGGCTTCCGCGCGCGTGGGCATGGCCGCGCACGCGCCCTTTCGCGTGACGGCCAGCGCGGCAAAGCAGGCGGCGAAGCGCGCGGCGTCCATCAGCTTGTTCCCCTCCGCCAGCTTCGCGCACAGCGCGCCGGTGAACGCGTCGCCCGCGCCCACGGTATCCACGGCCTTTACGGCGGGGCTTTCGACCATGCCGCATCCGTCCTTGCCCGCGCAATACGCGCCGCGGCTGCCCATCGTGATGACCACGCTTTTCACGCCCAGCGCCCGCATTTTCTCCGCAGCCTTGGCCGCGTCCGCTTCCGTATTCACGGAAATACCGCTGTAATACTCCGCCTCGGTCTCGTTGGGCGTAAACACGTCCACACCCTCAAAGAAGCCCTCCGGTACGGGGCCGAACGGAGCGGGATTCACAACCAGCGTCTTCCCATTCTTCTTCGAAAGCCGCTTCAGCTCGTCCACGGCCTCCAAATTCGTTTCCAGCTGCGTAAGCACAAGGTCAGCCGACGCGATTTCCGCCTCCGCCGCGCGCACATGCGCCCGCGACAGCTGCGCGTTCGCGCCCGGAACCACGACGATGCGGTTCTCGCCCGACCGGCCGTCCACCTCGATCAGCGCGCAGCCGGTGCCGTATTCGTCCATTTCCGCCACGTATTTTTCGCTCAGCCCCTCGGACGCAAACTGCCGGTGCGCGAAATTCGAAAAATCGTCCCTTCCAATTCCCGCGACCATCACCACATCCGCGCCCGCGCGGTGCGCGCCCGTCGCCTGATTAAAGCCCTTTCCGCCCGGCCCCATCGACACGCCGCGGCCGAACACCGTTTCACCGTTTCGCGGCAGACGCTCGGCATAGCCGGTAATGTCCACATTAAAGCTGCCGACGACGACAATTTTTGCCTGCTTCATACTCTTCCTCATTTCGCGGAAAAGCGGGCACGCGAATGCCCGCTTTCCCAAACATGATATGCCTTGGTTTACTTTTTAAACTGGGGCAGCCAGTCCTCGTTCTGCTTGAACATCTCGTCCACCATATCGCGAATCTCGCGCAGGCTCAAAACCGAGGCCGTGAGCGGATCATAGCAGATGGCCTGATAGATCATGTCGCGGTCGCCCTCGATGCCGCCCTCGACAACCATCTCTTCAATCTGCGCGTTCGTGCCGCTGAGCAGCGCGCACTGCGGCGGCATCTTGCCCACGTGAATCGGCTCAAGGCCGCGCTTGCTGGCCAGCACCGGCACCTCGACGCAGCAGCCGTAGGGCAGGTTGTCGATCAGGCCGAAGTTGCGCACGTTGCCGTTGAACTTAAACAGCGTGCCGTCGCCGAAGATAGCGTTGAAGATGTACGCCGCGTATTCCTTGCCGCGCTCCAGCTCCACGGGCTTCTGGAACCATTCCTCAATCTGCGTCTTCCACGTCGTCTCGCGGCTGCGATACTCATCCAAAATAAACGAGTACACACCTGGATTCCAGCCCGTGCCGTGCGTGCAGTACTTCTCAATCAGATCCGGGCGCTTTCTGAACCACGCGCAGTATTCGCTGTTGTGGCCGGAGGACTCGGTTACATAGTAGCCCAGCGCCAAGAACATTTCGTTGCGCACGAGCTCCTCGTTGTAGATTTCAGGGTTCTCGGTAATCGCCTTTTTGATCAGCGGATACGCGTCTTTTCCGTTCCACAGGAACTGAGTGTAGAACGCCTGATGGTTGATGCCCGCGCAGGTGTACTCGATTTCATTTTCCGGCGCGCCAATCCATCTGGCCAGCATGCCCGCGGTGCCCTGCACGCTGTGGCACAGACCGCTGGTGACGAGCTTCGGGAACTTGCCCTGAACCGCGCGGCACAGCATCGCCATTGGGTTGGTGTAGTTCAGATAAACCGCGTCCGGGCAATAGCGCTCGATGTCGGCGGCAATCTCCAGAATGGGGTTCACGGTGCGCAGATAGCGGAAGATGCCGCTGGGGCCGCGCGTGTCGCCCACGTTGGTATCCACGCCGTACTTCTTGGGAATCAGAATGTCGTGCTGCCACACGTCCACATCGCCGTGCAGAATCGTGGTCACAACGCCCTTCGCGCCCTTGAGCGCCTCGGCGCGATCCATCGTGGAAACCACCTTCGCCGGATAGTTTCCGGCCTCGACAATGCGCTTCACCGCGCGGGTAATCGAATCCAGCCTTTCGGCGTTGATGTCCATCAGAGCGATCTCCGCATCGTTGAACGCGGGGAAAGAAAGAAGGTCACGAACGAGACTTCTGGTAAATCCAAAGCTTCCAGCGCCGATAAACGCAATCTTGTGTGCCATGAATATCCTCCTCCTGATTCATCATCCGCTTTCCGGATGTTTCATCCATATTATACCCGATGGCGAACCCGCGCGCAAGTGTGAAAAGTAAAATGCGCATACATGCTCGCATCATCACCAAATTTGTATAATTTCATTTGTCAACATTCGATATATTCCTCATTTGGTACTGACAGTTCATGGACAGCCGTCTTCGTTTCCGTTATAATGCCTATACAATAAATGAAAGCGAGGGAATCGGATGAGCAGGGAAGTCATGACGTTTCGCGGGGAGTATCATTTTCTGAGCAACATGTACAGTGCGCGCTTTGAGTGGGATGGCAGAACCTATCTGAACAGCGAAGCCGCCTTCCAGTCCGCCAAGTCCCTCGATCCAGCCGTGCGGGACGGGTTCAGCGCCATGAATGGCACGGTGGCCAAACGTGAAGGGAAAAAGGTTCAGCTGCGCGCGGACTGGGAAACCGTGAAGAACGGCATCATGGAAGAGGTCGTTCGGGCAAAGTTTTCGCAGAATCCCGATCTGCTTCAAAAGCTGCTCGATACGGGCGATCTTGAGCTGACGGAGGGAAACGGCTGGCACGATACCTACTGGGGCGTCGATGTGCGGACTGGCAAGGGAGAAAACCATCTGGGCAGGATTCTGATGAAAAATCGCTCAGAGCTCGGCGGAGCCGCGTACACGGAGCGCGTTCAGCACCTTCGCGACGAGCGGGACAGCGAAAAGCAAACCGAAGCCGCCGCGCTTCAAACGGCAATCGACGCCATTCAGGCGGAGCTGAACGCGCTGCCGGCATGCGATTTCACCGGCATGGAAATGCGGACAAAGGCCTTCGGACGCGTGAAAATCCTCCGGCAGGAAGAAGACCGGCTCAAATTCGAAGTAAACGGCGTTGAAAAGACGTTTGTCCTTCCTGCCTGCATCGCGCAGGGGTTTCTGATTCCGGACGAACCCGCTGTCATCGCCGCATTCCAGCGCAGACAGGAACTGGAAGAAAAGCTCAAATCGCTGCAAAAGAATGGGCTTCCGAAATAAATCATGCGTCCGGCAGTGGCAATTCTGGACGAAGGAGTGACAACGTGTGTACATCCAAGATGTTCTGCGTTTCGATAAAAGCGGAAAGGAAGCCGAGCTCATCGTTTCGGACGGCTCATATGAAGTTCTTTGCTATGCGTATCCAATCGTTGCAGTCAAAACCGGAATGACAATCAGCGGCCTATCGGGCTTCTCATGCACGAATGTAGTACGAGCCGTTGAACAGCGCTGCGCCGTATCAAAACTGCCGCCATATTTTGCTTATAACATAACGGGAAAGCTGATTTCAAAGCAAAAGGGAATTGTTCAAGTCGGAAGCCTGAAAATCAGCTTGGACGCGTACATACCGAACGATCTATCCGAAGGCGAATACGTTTCCCTTGACGTTCTGCGTCTCGATTTGGATTAGCCTGATCCCTTCACAAGGACGCTTCCCTGCCTATTAAGGAAGCGTCCTTTCCGCGAGCAGAAAGCGCCTTTTAAGCAAAAAGAAGTTCCGACTGTTTTATTAGCCGGAACTTTCAGGTGCCACCCGGATTCGGACCGGGGAATGAAGGTTTTGCAGACCTTTGCCTTACCACTTGGCTATGGCACCGGGTATAAGAAAAGCGGTAGACGAGACTCGGACTCGCGACCTCCACCTTGGCAAGGTGGCGCTCTAC
>CAVERI010000038.1:0-25282 GCA_963618055.1 bacterium
CGAGCAAGCGAAAGCAAACGAGCAAGCGAAAGCAAACGAGCAAGCGAAAGCAAACGAGCAAGCGAAAGCAAACGAGCAAGCGAAAGCAAACGAGCAAGCGAAAGCAAACGAGCAAGCGAAAGCAAACGAGCAAAAGCGAATCCGCCGCAAGCGAGTAAATTCGAGGTCAGCTTTTCCTGTGTGGTTTTCAAGGCGCAAGCGTTGAAAAAACAAAGCAAAGTGAATACGATTTCCGGTGATAATGGCAAGAGGGAACCACCTGTACCCATCCCGAACACAGAAGTTAAGCCTCTTCGCGCCGATGGTACTTGGCTGGCAACGGCCCGGGAGAGTAGGTCATCGCCGGATTCCAAAGAGCCTGTGATGAAAGTCGCAGGCTCGAATTTTATGTATCTGTCCCCAAATTCGAAACGAAAGCGCGGACAGAGAAACTCCGCCGAGCGGAAAGAGTCCGTGATTCGCGTCACAGGCTTGAATTTTATCTGTCTTAAGCATCCTGCGGGTGTGAATGTGCGTTTTATATCGCGTGCAATTCTTGTTATGAAATTATATGGCAAATGGTATAACAGGCAGAAAACGAAAATGTTCTTGTGAATGGGCGCTCAGTCTGGTATAATGGCGGTAATGAGATAATTATACTGGGGGTTTACACAAGCATGGAGCTTTTATCGCCTGCGGGAAACCGGGAAGCGCTGATTGCGGCTGTGGAAAACGGCGCGGATGCTGTGTATCTGGGCGGCAAAACGCTGAATGCCCGCAGGGGCGCGGGGAATTTTGATGACGACGAGCTGAAGTGGGCGGCGGACTATCTGCACGAGCGCGGGAAGCGCATGTATGTGACTGTGAACACCGTGGTCAAGCAGGAGGAAATGCCGCTTTTATACGAGACGGCCTCGTCGCTTGCGCGCGCGGGCGCAGACGGCGCGATTGTGCAGGACTTCGGCGTGTGTCAGGCGCTGGGCGAGCTGCTTCCGCACCTGCCTTTGCATGCGTCCACGCAGATGGCGATTCACAACCGGCAGGGCGCGGCGGAGCTGAAAAAGCGCGGATTTCATCGAGCGGTGCTGGCGCGTGAGATGACGCTTGAGCAGATTCGCGCCTGCGCCGACGAGGGCATCGAAATTGAGGTATTCGCGCACGGCGCGCTGTGCGTGGCCTGCTCCGGACAGTGCCTGTTTTCCAGCATGGTCGGCGGGCGCAGCGGAAACCGCGGCGTGTGCGCGCAGCCGTGCCGTCTGCCGTATCGGCTTACTGGGGCGGCGGAGGCGGACGGGTACCTTCTGTCGACGAAGGATCTGATGACCGTCGATATGCTGGATTGCATGGCGCGCGCGGGCGTGACCAGTTTGAAGATCGAAGGGCGTTTGAAACGGCCGGAGTATGTGGCTGTGGTCACGCGCGCGTATCGGCGGGCGCTGGATGGCGAGTGCGTGACGGAGGCGGACAGGGAAGCGCTTCGGCAGATTTTTAACCGCGGCGGCTTCACGGACGGCTATCTGCAGGGCGTTGTGGACGGAACGCTGATTTCGCGCGTGCGCCCTTCGCACTGGGGAAGTCGAGTCGGCACGGCGGTGAGCGCGAAAAAAATTGTTCTGAACGCCGACGTGCTTGCGCAGGACGCTTTGGCTGTGCGGACGTCTTCGGGCGAGGACGTGCCCGTGAAGCTGTGCGGGAGAGCCGGGGAATCGGTGGCGAATCCCGCGGGCGTAGTCGGAGACGTGATGCGCATGGTGAGCGAAGCGCAGATGGCACAGGCGCGGGAAAGCTGGCGCGAAACCGCGCGCACGGTGGGCGTTCGGGCGGAGGTGTATATAGAGGAAGGAACGCCCGCGCGCGCATATGTGACGGACGGCACGAACACGGCGGAGGCAACCGGATGGACGCCGGAAACGGCGCGCAGCGCGGTCGACGAAGCGCGGATTCGGGCGCAGTTTGAGAAGACCGGCGGCACGCCCTATCGGATGGACGAGGTTGTGATTCACATTTCCGGGCAGCCGTTTGTGCCGGCTTCGGGGCTGAACGCGCTTCGACGCGACGCGCTGGCCGCGCTTTCGGAAAAGCGCATCATGGCCATGCGTGTGACGGATACGGAGGTGAAAACGCCCGTTCCCCATTCGCTGCCAAGCGAGGGAAGACCCGAGCGTGTGCGGCTGGTGGCGCAGGCGCGAAGCGCGGCGCTGCTCGCGGCGGCGAAGGAAGCCGGCGCGGATGAGTGCGCGTTTGAACCGGCGGACGTGCGCCGGGGGGCACTGGACGCGCAGACACGGGGGCTAACGGAATTATTTCTGTATCTGCCGCCGGTAATGGACGAAAAATCGCTTTCCTATGTGAACGAATGGGCGTTTGAAAACGACCAAAGAATAAGGGGCGTATACCTGACCAATTTCGGGCAGGCAGGGCTGAAATGGCCGGGCGCAAAGCGGTATGACGCGGCGCTCAATCTGGCCAATGCCGCGGCGGTGGCGTTTCTCGGCGCGGAGAAGAGCGTATATACGCCGTCTTTGGAGCTGAGTACGAAGGAAATTGAGGCGGTCGGTGGCCGGCGGGAGCTGATCGTATACGGCCGGGTGCCGCTGATGCACCTGCGGCATTGTCCGGTGAACGCGGCGCGCGGCGGGGGACGGCACGCGGACTGTCACGCCTGCGACGCGGCGCGAGCCGGGGCTCGGACGGACGACAGCGCGCTGATCGACCGCAAGCGCGTGCGCTTCCCACTTTCGCGGCTGGCGGAGGAGGGCGGCTGCGTCGTGGACGTGGAAAACAGCGTGCCATTGTCGCTTCTGAAGCACACCGGACGGCTGCCCGCGGCCTGCGGCTGGCGCATGCGGTTTACCGACGAGGACGAGCGGCAGGTTCGCGCGCTTACGGAGGCGTTCCGCCGTCTCGCGGACGGGGGACGCTTGGACGAGGCCGACGCGGAGCCGGAACGGATAACCACCGGGCATTATTTCCGCCCGGTTGACTGATGAGGAGCTATTTCTATGAATGAACGATACCAACGGGTGCTGGAGTACCCGAAGATTTTGAACCGTCTGGCGGGCTTCGCCGTGTCGGCAATGGGCAAGGAACGCGCGCTGGCGCTTCGCCCCAGCGGCGATTTTGAAGAGGTGCGGCGGCTTCAGGCGCAGACGGAGGAGGCCTCGTCCGTAATCGCGTACACCGGCGGCAATCCTATGAGCGAGTTTGACGATGTGCGCGAATATCTGAAGCTGTCCACCGTCGGCGCGACGCTGTCGATGAAGGCGCTTTTGAGCGTCGCGGGCGCGCTGCGTGCCTGCCGAACTGTGCGCAAGGCGCTGGTGACGGAACGCGAGGACACGCCGATTCTCACCGAGATGGGCTCGCGCATTGCGTCGAACCGCATGCTGGAGGAGGACATCACGAACGCCATTATCTCGGAGGACGAGATGAGCGACCATGCCAGCCCGGAGCTGTACGACATTCGCCGCCACATCCGCGTGATCAACGACCGCGTGCGCGACAAGCTGAACAGTTATATCCGCTCCGCCAGCACGCAGAAGTACCTGATGGATTCCATCATCACCATGCGAAACGGACGGTACGTGATTCCGGTCAAGGCGGAATACCGCCAGCAGGTGCCGGGGCTGGTGCACGATCAGTCCGGCAGCGGCTCGACGCTGTTCATCGAGCCAATGGCGATTGTGGAGGCGGGCAACGAGCTGAAGGAATGGACGCTGAAGGAGCGGCAGGAGATGGAGAAGATTCTGAAGGACTTCTCCGCACGCATCGCGCCCGACGCGCCGATGATCGCTTCCAGCTTGGGCATTCTGGCCGATCTGGACTGCGTGTTCGCCCGCGCGTATCTGGCGCGCGAGATGAACGCGGTGGAGCCGAAGCTGAACGCGGACGGGCGCGTGAACCTGATTCGCGCGCGGCATCCGCTGATTGATCCCGAGAAGGTAGTGCCTTCTAACCTGTGGATGGGCGAGGATTTCACCACGCTCGTAATCACCGGCCCGAACACCGGCGGCAAGACGGTCACGCTGAAGACGGTGGGTCTGCTTACGCTGATGGCACAGTCCGGCATGCAGATACCGGCGCAGTTCGGCAGCGAAATCGCCGTGTTTGACGAGGTGTTCGCCGACATTGGCGACGAGCAGTCGATCGAGCAGAGCCTGTCGACGTTCTCGTCCCACATGACCAACATCGTGGAGATTTTGAAGAACGTAACGCCGCGTTCGCTTGTGCTGTTTGACGAACTGGGCGCGGGCACCGACCCGACCGAGGGTGCGGCGCTGGCCATGGCGATCTTGGAGCACCTGCTGAGCCTGCGCGTGACGACGCTGGCGACGACGCATTATTCCGAATTGAAGGCGTTTGCGCTGAGCACCAAGGGCGTGGAGAACGCGTCGGTGGAATTCGATGTGGAAACGCTGCGGCCCACGTACCGGCTGTCCATCGGCGTGCCGGGAAAGAGCAACGCGTTTGAAATTTCGCGCAAGCTGGGGCTGCCTGAGCCGCTGATCGCCGCAGCGGGTGAGCGGCTGACGCGCGACCAGATTCGCTTTGAAGACGTGATCGCGAACGCCGAATACCACCGGCAGATTGCCGAGAAGGAGCAGAAGCTGGCGGAGCAGGCGCACATCGAGACGCAGCGCATCCGCAACGAGGCGGAGAAGGAGCGCAGGGAATACGAAAGCCAGCGTGAGGCGATGATCCGCAAGGCGAAGGACGACGCGCGCAAAATCATGCAGAAGGCACAGCGCGAGTCCGAGCAGATTATTTCGGAGCTGAAAAAGGCGAAGACCACGCAGTCCTTCAAGGAGCACGAGCTGCACGGCATGCGCGCGCGGCTGCAGGGCGGCATCGATGAGCTGGCGGACAGGATCGTGGCGGTTCATCCCGCCGAGGGCGAAGCGCCAACGGAACTGAAGGTGGGCGAGCACGTGATTCTGGGCAGCCTTGCCACGCGCGCCACCGTGCTCACCGTGCCGGACGCGAAGGGCGATTTCATGGTGCAGGCGGGAGCAATGAAGATGAAGGCGAACCTGAAGACCGTGCGCCGCGCGCCGGAGGAGCCGAAAAAGAAGGAAAAGCCGAAGGCAAAGGCGCAGACGAGCGTGTCCGTCGCAACGCGGCAGGCCTCTATGGAATGCGACGTGCGCGGCATGACGGTGGAGGAGGCGCTGGTGCAGGTAGACCTGTTCTTGGACGGCGCACAGATGAATTCGCTGAAAACCGTCACCATCATCCACGGCAAGGGAACGGGAGCCCTGCGCGCCGGGATTCACAGCCATCTGAAGCATCACCCGGCCGTGGCCGAGTTCCGGCTGGGCCGCTATGGCGAGGGCGAGGACGGCGTGACGATCGTAACGCTGAAATAAAAGGCGAGGAAGGATACATTCATGAAAAAGCTGACTGCAATGCTGATGGTTCTTGTGCTGCTTATGCTGCCGTTCGCCGGAGCGGAAACGGCGACGCCGAGCCTGATTTTCTCGAGCGTGAACCCGCTGCCGGACATCTACGAGCGCGTGTCTCCCAGCGTGGTTTCGGTCGTATTGACCACCACCGTATGGGACGCGGCCACGGACAGCGTGAAAACGACCGAGCTGGGTGGCGCAAGCGCCGTCTGCGTGAACGGGGATGGATACTTCCTCACCAACTACCATGTGGTGCAGGAGGCGGACGAGATGGAGATTCGTCTGGAGGACGGCACGGCCTACGAAGCCTATACCGTCGGCTTCGACGAGGCGGCGGACGTAGCCGTGATTCGCGTGGAAGAGAAAACGGGCATCCAGCCGGTCACCATCGGAAAGTCCTCCGAGCTGCGCGTGGGCGAGCTGATCTGCACGATCGGCACGCCGGTGAACGAGCGCGGCATGTACAACACCCTGACCGCGGGCTACGTGTCCGGCCTGAACCGCGAGGACGCCGACCCCCAGTCCAGCCGCGCCATCGGCCTGATTCAGATTGATGCGCCGATCAACCCCGGCAACTCCGGCGGCGCGCTTCTGAACGCGAAGGGCGAGCTGGTGGGCATTCCGTTCATGAAGTACATGGGCTATGTGGGTCGAACCGAGAGCGGCGAGGAGTTTGTGGCTTATGACGGACTGGCGTTCGCCATTCCGATTGACGTCGCGTGGCCGATTGCCGAGAGCATCATTAAGACCGGCGTGTACAACCGTCCGCGCTTCGGCGTGAGCGTGCAGTCGATCGACGGGCCGGAGGAGATGCTCAAGAACTTCCCGCCGGCTGGTCTGCAGGTGGCCGAGGTGGAGAAAAACGGCTCCGGCGCGAAGGCGGGTCTGCGCGTGGGCGACGTGATCACCCATGTGAACGGCACGCGCATTTACGATTTCCGCGAGTATACCAAAATCATCGACAAGCTGCCCGTGGGCACGTCGTTTGAAATCACCGTCGCGCGCTACAACGACGAGAAGGGTGAGAAGCTGCGCATGCCCATCGAGGTGAAGCTGACGGTAACGCTTGAGATGATCGACTAAAAAGCAAGCGAGGGTGAATGCCATGCAGGCCATACCGGTTGTCGCCGGGATTCTGGTGCGAAATGGGCAAATCATGATCAGCCGTCGTCCGGCGGGCGCGCATTTAGGCATGAAATGGGAGTTCCCCGGCGGGAAGATCGAGCCGGGCGAAACGCCGGAGGCCGCGCTTCGCCGCGAGCTCATGGAGGAAACGGGCGCGGAGGCCGAGGCCATGCGCATTTACGACGCGAAGCTGTGGGCGTACCCGGAGAAGACGGTGCTTTTGCTGTTCTACGCGGCGCGTCTTCTCTCCGGCGAGCCGCGGCCGCTGGAGGGGCAGACGCTGGAATGGGTGAAACCCGGCGAGCTGGGCGGCTACGCATTTGCGCCCGCGGATGAAACGGTTGCCCGGCGGCTGATGGAGGAAATGGCGATTTCTGACATTTGAGCCCGAGAAATGTATCGTTGCGCGGATACGCGTTGCGCGAGGCGGCGCGGCGTGGTAGACTATACGTGCAAAACAAAGCCGGGAGGGATTCGCAATGGACGCGGTAATCTCGTATGTGGCCGCAAACGCGCTGCCGCTGGTGGTGGTGGCGCTGGGCATGGGGCTTCTGATTCTGGAAATGTATCTGCCGGGCTTCGGCCTGCCGGGCATTGCGGGCGTAGTGCTGTCGGTGCTGGGCATTGTATTCATGGCCGAATCGCTTTTGGAGGGGCTGATTGCGGCGCTGATTGAGCTGGCGCTGCTGTGTGTCGCGTTTTCCTTTGCCATTCGTTCGGCGGCGAAGGGAAGGCTGGCAAAGTCCAAGTTAGTGCTTCACGCGGTGGCGACGGATTCCAAGGAGGAAAACCCGCTGCTGTTCTACATGGGCAAGGAGGGCGTGGTCGCGACGCGGCTAAGCCCCGTAGGCACGGGCGAGTTCGACGGCGTGCGCCTGACAGTGCTGTCTGAGGGCGAGTTTGTGGAGACCGGCGAAAGAGTGAAGGTGACCCGCGTGGAGGGCAACCGAATTTACGTGCGCCGCGTGTAACGCGCCGGCCGCGCGAGAGGAAATGAAGGGGGATTGGATATGGACGGTTCTACGACGATTCTGTTTGCGCTGGTCGTATTTCTGGCGCTCGCGCTGCTGTACTTCTTTGCGCGTTTCTTCCCGGTTGGGCTGTGGATTTCGGCCATGGCGTCTGGCGTGCGCGTGCGCATCTCGATTCTCATCGGCATGCGGTTCCGCCGTATCGCGCCCGGCGATATTGTGCGTCCGCTGATTAAGGCCACGAAGGCCGGCCTAAACATTGACATCAACGAGATGGAAGCCCATATGCTGGCGGGCGGACACCTGAACCGCGTGGTGGACGCACTGATTGCCGCGCAGGCCGCCAACATCGATCTGTCGTTTGAAAACTGCCGCGCCATCGATCTGGCCGGCCGCGACGTGCTGGAGGCCGTGAAGACCTCCGTCAACCCCAAGGTCATTGAAACACCCATCGTGGCCGCCGTAGCCAAGGACGGCATCGAGCTGAAGGCAAAGGCGCGCGTGACCGTGCGCACGAACCTTGACAAGCTGGTCGGCGGCGCGGGCGAGGAAACCATTCAGGCGCGCGTCGGCGAGGGCATCGTAACGACCATCGGCTCCGCCGGAACCCATAAGGAAGTGCTGGAAAACCCGGACAAGATTTCCGAAACCGTGCTGAGCAAGGGCTTGGATTCGGGCACGGCGTATGAAATTCTCTCCATTGATATCGCGGATGTGGACGTCGGCCGCAACGTTGGCGCGCAGCTGCAGATGGATCAGGCCGAGGCAGACCGCCGCATTGCACAGGCGAAGGCCGAGGAGCGCCGCGCCATGGCTGTGGCCAAGGAGCAGGAAAATATCGCGGCCGTTCAGGAAATGCGCGCCCGCGTGGTCGAAGCCGAGGCGGAGGTGCCGCGTGCGATGGCCGAGGCGCTTCGCAGCGGAAAGCTGGGCGTGATGGATTATTACAAGATGCAGAATGTACAGAGCGACACGCATATGCGCGAGTCGATCGCCGGTTCGGGCAAGCCTGTTTCCAGCGAATCGGCGCCGGGCAAAAAGTAAGGGGAGACGATCGCAATGTCTCAGCTGATCGTTATCCTGCTTCTCATCTACGTCGTCGTGCGCGCGGTGAAGGGAAAGAACGGGCAGGGCGCAAGGACGCCGCGGAAGCCCGTTCACGCCGGGCAGGCGGAAGGCGGGTCTGGAAAGGCTGCCGCGGAGACACCGCAAAAGCCCGACCGCGCCGCCGCGCCGGAGGGATACACGGAGTACCCGCGACACAAAGCACCGTCGCCGGAGCCGATCGCGTGCGGAAACGTGCAGGAGCATTCGCACGCGCACACGGCCAAAGCCGCCGTCACCGCGGAAGACCTGCGCCGCGCGGTTATTACCAGCGAGATTCTTGCAAAGCCCGTGTCGCTGCGGGACGAATAAAACACCGACTGCGCCGCGCTCCGTTTTCTCGGGGCGCGGCGACAGACATTCATGGGAGGTGCTTTCATGGACGATATCCGCATCCTGATTGCGGACGACGACGACGGCATGCGCCTGATCATGCGCCGCTTTGTGGAAAAGGCGGGCGGCTTTCAGATTGTGGGCGAGGCGAAGGACGGCCGCGAGCTGATTCGCCTGAACGAGCAAACCCATCCGCAGGTGATTCTGCTGGACGTGGAAATGCCGGTCATGACGGGCGTGGAGTGCGCGCGCATCATTCAGGACATCAATCCCAAGACGATTCTCGTTTTCGCCACGGCGCACGAAAAATACATGGGCGACGCCTTTGAGGTATACGCGTTCGATTATCTTCTGAAGCCGTTCCGCGAGCAGCGCGTGATGAAAACGCTGGCGCTGATTCGCGGCCGGCTGGCGGAGGAAGTCGGGGAACGCGCCGTGAAGCCGGAAACGCCCCGGAACGCCGCGCCGCGCAAGCTGATGCTGCGCCACAAGGAAGGCGTCAGCTTTGTGGATATGGAGGACATTCTGCTGATTCAGCGCGAGGAGCGCTCGACAGTTCTGTATCTGGCGGGCGGCGAGCGGCTTGTGACGAGCGATTCCCTGTCCGAGCTGGATGAGCGCCTGCCGGACGACCTGTTCTTCCGCACGCACAAATCCTATGTGGTCGGGCTTCGGCATATCGACTCGATCACGCCCTATGGCCGCTGGACATATGTGGTCAAGCTGCGCGGCACGGCGCACGACGCGCTGGTGACCGCAGAGCGGCTGGAGATTTTGCAAAAGATGTTCGCATAGCGCTTGAAACAAAGCGATGGAAGTGGTATGATGCAGCAAGAAGTGAAAACGCTTCCATATTTTTCCGAAAAAGGAGTGGAGGGTCAATGCTGAAAAAGGGAGCGGCGGAGCGCGCGCTGGGCAGAGCGGTTTCTACCGGCGGCGATTTCGCCGAAATTTTCTATGAGGATACGCGCAGCTCGCGAATCGGCCAAACGGACGACCGTATCGACACGGCGACGACGGGGCGCATTCATGGCGCGGGACTGCGGGTTTATAAGGGAACAAACAGCGTATACGTGCACACCAACGATACCTCGGACGCGGGTCTGATAGCGCTGGCGGCGCGCGCGGCGGACGCGGTAGGCAGCGTTCGCGGGGAGGACAGGCAGATTCATCTGTCCGGCTCCATCGTGAAGAACATTCATGAAATCCGCGAGCTTCCCATGGATGTTTCCGGCGAACGCCGCCGCGCGCTTGTGCGCGAGGCGTGCCGCACGGCGCGCGCGGAGAGCGCGGAAGTCGCGCATGTGACCGGCGCGATGTGGGACTGGGAGCAGGCTGTGACCATTGCCAACACCGAGGGCCTGTTTGTCTCCGATCAGCGCGTGTATACGCGCGCGTCCATCACGGCGGTTGCCAGCGGCAGCGGCGAAAACCAGACCGGCTCCGAGAGCCCGGGCGCAATGATGGGCTTTGAGCTGTTTTCAACAACGGTGGACATGAACGCATGCGCCCGCGAGGCCGCGCGCCGCGCGGTGACGATGCTGCATGCCGACAAGTGCCCGGCGGGCGTGATGCCCGTGGTTATCGACGGCGGCTTCGGCGGCGTGATCTTCCATGAGGCCTGCGGCCATTCGCTGGAGGCAACCAGCGTGGCCTACGGCAATTCCGAGTTCTGCGGAAAGCTGGGGCAGCAAATCGCGTCTAAGATTGTCACTGCCATTGACGACGGCACGATTGCCAATGGCTGGGGCAGCGAGAACATTGACGACGAGGGCAACCCGACGACGAAGCTGGTGCTGATTGAAAACGGCATTCTGAAGAACTACATGATCGACCGCCTGAATGCGCGCAAGATGGGTATGCCGGTGACCGGCTCCGCGCGCCGCCAGAATTATTCGTTCGCGCCGACCTCGCGCATGCGCAATACCTATATCGCCGCCGGAACGGACGACGAGGCGGAGATTCTCGCGTCCTGCCCGGACGGCCTGTACGCGAAGGTGATGGGCGGCGGCAGCGTGAATCCGCTGACGGGCGAATTTAACTTCGCCGTGAGCGAGGGCTACCTGATTCGCAACGGCCAGATCGATCGACCCGTGCGCGGCGCGACGCTGATTGGCAAGGGCGGAAACACGATTTCCCGCATCGACCGCGTCGGCAGAAAGCTGTGGCTGGCGCAGGGAATGTGCGGAAGCGCCAGCGGCAGCGTGCCCACGAGCGTCGGCCAGCCGATGATCCGCGTGACCGACATGACGGTGGGAGGCAGATAAAATGAACAGACAGGAGTTTTTGAATAAACTGTTCGCGGCCGCGGCCGCGGCGGGCATTGCGGAGTCGGAGGCGTATATCGCCGGCGGCGAGACCACCTCGGTTGAGGTTCTGGATGGCCAGATCAAGGAATATTCCGCCGCGAAGAGCGAGGGGCTGTGCTTCCGCGGCGTATACGAGGGCCGCATGGGCTACGCGTCCACCGAGGAAATGGATGAGGACGCGATCGAAATGCTGGTGAACGGCGTTCGGGAAAACGCGGCGCTTCTGGAAACTGACGACAACGAAACGATCTTCGAGGGTTCGAAGGAATACGCGCCGCTGAACCAGTACTGCGAGGAGACGGCGAACATGCCGGCCTCCGAAATGATCGAGCGCGCGAAAAAGATGGAGGAACGCGCAAAGGCAGCGGATCCTCACGTGCAGCGCATGGACGGCGTCAGCTTTGATACGCTCGTTCGCGAAAAGCGCATTGTAAATTCGCGCGGGCTGGATATTTCCTATCGTTCGGCGCTGGCCGCCGCCTCGGTGGTGCCGATTGTGGCGGACAACGGACGCGTGAATTTCGATTATGAGATGAAGTGCGCGTTCCGCAAGGAAGAAATTCCCGACGATGAGCTGGCCGACCGCGCGGTCGCCAAGGCCGTCGCCGGACTGAACGCCGAAACCGTGCCCTCGGGCAGCTATCGCGTGGTTCTGCGAAACGACGCGGCGGTGACGCTGCTGAGCACCTTCGCGGGCGTGTTCTCCGCGGAAAACGCGCGCAAGGGGTTGTCCCTTCTGAAGGATCGGGAGGGTGAACGCGTGGCGGCCGAGTGCGTGACGATCATCGACGATCCGCTTTTGAAGGATGGCTTCGCGTCCGTTCCCTTTGACGCGGAGGGCGTGCCTACGTTCACCAAGACCGTGGTGGAGAAGGGCGTTCTCAAGACGCTTCTGCACAACCGCACCACGGCGAAAGCCATGGGCAAGGAGACCACCGGCAACGCGGCCAAGGCGGGCTACACCGCGCCCGTGCGTGTCGCGCCGACGAACCTTTTCATTGCGCCGTCGCAGCTGTCGCTTGACGGGTTGCTGGAGGAGGTTGGAAACGGCCTGCTGATTACCTCCATGATGGGCATGCACTCCGGCGCGAACCAGATCAGCGGCGATTTCTCGCTGGGCGCGAAGGGCTTCCTGATTGAAAACGGCAAGATTGGCCGTCCGGTGGAGCAGATCACCATCGCATCCAACTTCTTTGACATTCTCAAGAGCATCCGCCACACCGCGTCTGACCTGCGCTTTGGCTATCCCGGTTCGACGACGATCGGCAGCCCCGCTCTCGACGTGGGCATGATCTCGGTAGCCGGTAAATAACGCAGTCCCCGCAAAAACGCGCCGAAACCCCTGCGATTTCGGCGTGTTTTTGCGCTTCAGGCTTGGAAATGAAAAGAATCTATGTCGTAAAATTCGCGAGAACGATGTTTTTTCGGGAGGAACGCTTGCATTTGGACGATGGATGTGGTATACTGCTATCTGTCCATGGGTGATGACAGTTGGGCCCCGTGCGGCGTCATGCCGTGAACCATGTCAGGGCCGAAAGGCAGCAGCATTCAGCGGAATTTGGCGTGCGCCGCGGATCAGCCTGACTCGAGCCCTTGGATTTTTGAGAAGCTGATTCGAGCTTCTTATTTTTTATCGAAAATACAGACTAAAGTCTGTTTTAAAACAAATGCAGAATGAAAAACAAACCTTGGTCTGTAATGAATTTCCGCTTGACCGTTCCATTGTGTGAGGCCTTGTGCGATACGCGGGCTCAAAAACGAAGGAGAGGAGGGTATCGCCCTTAAAGAATCAAAGCATTTCCTCCAGAAGCTGTGCGGCGGATTCCACAAAACGCACGCACGGGCGGGTTTTATAGTATTCCGGCGTGCGCGCCTCCGGCACGGGGGAGCCCTCGTTTTTCAGCTCCAGACCCGATAGCAGATCGCGGCAGACCATCGAGCTCCATTTCTCTTGGAACGCAAGGCAGAACTGCATCACCCTGCCGTAATGCTGGCTCTTGGCCGTCAAATCTTCCGGGTCGCAATAGCCGTGCAGCCAGTTGTACACCAGCACCGCGCCGCTTACCGCGCCGCATACCTCGCGCATCCGGCCGATGCCGCCGCCGAAGCCCGACGCCAGACGCGCCGCCTGATCGACGGTCATGCCCATTTCATCCGCAAACGCGCACGCCACCGACTGCGCGCAGTTGTAGCCCGCGAGGAAATTGTCTCGCGCCTTTTCCGCGTGTGTTGCCATGTTTCTTGACTCCTTATCCGGTTTGGCATCTATGCCTACATTTCACATGAAAGAACCCGTGCCGGACAGGGAAGAAGCGTCCCTGCCCGGCGCGGGTTTGCGTATGGGAACGTTATTCCGCGCTGGGAACCTTTACCCACTCGCCGGGATGGCGCTGGGCGGCCGCGGCGGCTTCGATCAGGCCCATGACGGCGAGCGTTTCCTCGCGCGGGGCGACGGGTGCGCCGCCGGCGAAGAAGCGGAGCATTTCGCCGATGAAATTCGGGAAATAGTCCACGGGGGTCAGCGTTTCGCCGTGCTCGTCCGCCCATGCCACATGGCACTGGAAGTCGAGCGACGGCATCTGCGTCATGGAGGCGTAGCGTCCCTTGCCGTAATCGATGATCAGCTGCCGTCCGGCATTGCCGCCGGCCAGCATCACACGCTTCGCCTTGGAGCCCATTGTGCAAACGATCATTTCCAGCTGATGGACGGCGTAGTTGTCCAGACGGCCGGGGCCAGTGACGGCGAAATACTGGATGCCTTCGTCGCCCCTTACGCTGTCCAGACAGCGGCTGCACCGCAGCGCGCTGGTGGAGCACAGGCGGGTGCCGTTGGCTTCGGCCAGCTCAAACATGCGCACGGCGGCGGCAAGGTCGGGCGCGAAGGTCTTGTCCATGTAGACGGGCTTGCCGCTCATCAGCGCTTCGCGGCCCAGACGCTCGTGCTCCTCGGCGTTGTCCGGGGACAGGACGATGATTACGTCCGACTTTTCGCACACCGCCTCGCGGGATTCAAGCAGCTCAACGCCAAACTTGGCGCACCACTCCTTGCCGCTCAGGCCGCCCTCGCGCGCGTGATCCTCCCATGCGTAGGCTACCTTAAAGGGAATGCCGAGGAGCTCGGACTGCTCCTGAATCCACTTAGGATAGTTGTTCGCGTGCCACTCGTCCAGATAGAAATCGATAAAGCCAATCTTGATCATGTGTTTTTCCTTCCTTTCTTCGCGCAGCTTGCGCAGCTGCGCGTGGTCAGACTTGTTAAATCGGAGTGCCTTCAGCATCTCCGGGCGGCGCTCGAAGGTCACGCGCAGAGCTTCATCTCTGCGCCAGCGATCAATGTGCGCCTGATTGCCGTTCAGAAGCACCGGCGGAACCGTCAGCCCGCGATACTCGCGCGGACGCGTGTACTGTGGATACTCAAGCAGGCCGCTGGAAAAGCTCTCGTCCACGCTGGATTCCTCGCAGCCGAGCACGCCCGGCACGAGGCGGGATACCGCGTCCACTAAAATCAGCGCGCCCAGCTCGCCGCCGGTAAGCACGTAGTCGCCCACGGAGATTTCCTCGTCGATCACCAGATCGATCGCGCGCTGGTCGACCCCCTCGTAATGCCCGCACAGGAGGATCAACTCCTCCTCCTTCGCGAGCCGCTCTACCGTCGGCTGGGTCAGCGTTCTTCCGCGGGGGGAAAGATAGACGCGCCGGCCGTGAAAGTCGTCGCCCATGGCGGCCTCCACCGCGTCCACAATCGGCTGAGCGAGCATTACCATGCCCGCACCGCCGCCGTAGGGCGCGTCGTCGGTGTTTTTGTGCTTATTCTGCGAGTAGGGGCGAATGTCGATGACCTCGGCCTCAATCGCGCCGGAGGCAATGGCGCGCCCCAGGATGCTCTCGCCGAGCACCGCGCGAATCATGTCCGGGAAGATGGTCAGTATCTTAAATTTCATCGGTTACCGCCACTTCGCGCAGCCGCTTCGCGCTCATCAGCACCTGCCCGCCTGCCAGATCGACCTTGAGAATCGCCGTCTTCAGCGCGGGAACCAGCGTCTCACGCCGCTTTTCGTCGCGAAAAACGTACACGTCGTTTCCACCGGGCTGCATGACGTCGACCAGCTTTCCGTATCGGCCGCCCTCGTCGTCCACGCCGTCCAGCCCGATCAGATCTACGATGAAATTCGCGTCGTCGTCCAGCACCACGGCATGCGCGCGGTCGATGTACAGAAGCTGCCCGCGCAGCTTTTCAGCCTGATCGCGGTCGTCGATTCCGTCAAATTTCAGATAGACGGCGTCGCCGTCGAGGCGCACCGGCTTCACGCCGATGGATTCAAAGGCGTCGCCCTTTTTCAAAAGCACGGCTTCAAGGTCTTCAAAGCGGGTCTCGTCGCAGGTGATCGGGCGAACCTTCACCTCGCCGCGAACGCCCTGAGGCTTCAGAACCTCGCCGATGACCAGATATTCGTTCATAGCAATTCTCCGTCCTCACGCGTCAGATTGACGGCGATGGGGTAGTGGTCGGACAGGTAGATGCCGTTCAGGTTTTGCGTCCACAGCTCGACTGCGCCCTCGGCCTTCATGCCGCGGGTAAAGATATAGTCGATCTGCGGGTCGTTTCCGCGGCCGTAGTTGTGCCATGTCGTGCCCAAGCCCTCCGTGCGCTCGGTCAGGCCGAAGTCATCCTCGCGGAGCAGGCGAATCGCTTCGCTGTCCGGATAGGCGTTGAAGTCGCCGGTGAGCGCGAGGGGGAAGGGATGCGTCTTCTGGTCTTCCCTCAACTTTTCCAGCAGCCGTTTCGCGCCCAGCACACGCGCTTCGTCAAACTCGTGATCCAGATGCGTGTTGTATATGTGGAATGGCTTGCCCTCGCCGATGGGGCGCAGGATGGCGTGCGTAATGATGCGCGGGCACAGGGACTGCTTCTCAAAGCGGGAGCCGGGCACATAGGGCGTGTCGCTCAGCCACGTGACGTCCAGACCGATCAGCTCGTATTTGTCGGTCAGGAAGGCCACCGGGTTGTGCTCGCCCTGATAATCGGACTCGCGGCCGCAGCCGACCAGCGTGTATTCCCGAAGATGCGTGCGCAGGTATTCGTTCATGGGCGGGGTGATTTCCTGAAAGCCGACGACGTCTGGCTTTTCGGTTTCCAGACGGTCGACGACGAAGCCGCGGCGGTGATGGAACGCGTTGCTGCCGTCGCTCTTGGCTTCGCAGCGCAGGTTAAAGGTTACAAGCTTCATGAATGTCCTTCTTCCTTCATATCAATTCTCCGTCCTCGCGCGTCAGCTCGACGGAGATGGGGTAGTGGTCGGACAGGTAGATGCCGTTCAGGCTCTGCGTCCACATCCTCGCCGGCTCCTCGGCCTTCATGCCGCGGGTGAAGATGTAGTCGATCTGCGGCTCTGTGCTGCGGCCGTAATCGTGACAGGTCGTGCCCAGCCCTTCCGTGCGCTCGGTCAGGCCGAATTCGTCCTCGCGCAGCAGGCGAATCGCTTCGCTGTTCGGATGCGCGTTGAAATCGCCGGTGAGCATCAGCGGGAAGGAATGCGTTTTCTGGTCTTCCTTCATCTTTTCAAGCAGCCGCTTCGCGCCCAGCACGCGCGCCTCGTCAAACTCGTGATCCAGATGCGTGTTGTACATGTGGAACGGCTCGCCCTCGCCGATGGGGCGCAGGATGGCGTGGTTGATGATGCGCGGGCACGGCGACTGCTTTTCGAAGCGGGAGCCGGGCACATAGGGCGTGGCGCTCAGCCACGTAATGTCCATGCCGATCAGCTCATATTTGTCGCGCAGGAAGGCGATGGGGTTGCATTCGCCGCGATAGTCGGCGTCGCGCCCGCAGCCAATCAGCGTATAGCCGCGCAGATGCTCGCGAAAATAGGGATACATTGGCTGGGTGATTTCCTGAAAGCCGATGATGTCGGGCTTCTCGGTTTCCAGCTGATCGATCACGTAGCCGCGGCGGTTATGAAACGCGTTCACGCCGTCGCAGGCGCTTTCGTTGCGAATGTTGTAGGTCAGAAGCTTCATGTGCGCCGTCCTCACTCAATGCGTTTCAGATAGTCCTCCAGCTCGCCCAGTTCGTCCAGCAGCTTGAACAGCGTGTAGCGCTCGCGATAGTCCTTCGCGCAGCGCAGGGAGGTATGGAGCGCGTCGGCGTCGATGCCGATCTCCGCCGGGGTCAGCGGCGCGCCCAGCTCGCGCATGGCGCGGTCGATGCGCTCAAACGGCGGCAGCGTTTTCAGCTCCGCGCGAATCTCGGCAAAGCGCGTTCTTGCCCGTTCCACGCGGCGCACGAGCTCCTTCTCCGTCAGGAAATCGCCGGGATTCTCGGCCATGATTTCCCCGGCGATTGCGTCGCCGTAGGCAAAGCGCATCCATCTTTCACGCGCTTCGCGGGTGGGAAGGTTTTTCTTCGCCCTTTCGAGGTCGAATTTCTCCGGGTCGGCATCCGCGAACGCCTCAAAGACCGGCCAGATCAGCCGCGTGGCGACGCCCACGGCCGTACCGTGCGTCGGCTCGGGAAGCCCCTTGCGCAGCATGCGCATATCCCAATAATGACCGATGTTGTGCTCGACCGACGCGACGGCGCGCGTGTGGCCGACGATCATGATCGTAAGTCCCGCCAGCAGCAGCGCTTCAATCAGAATCCTTGTGCCCTCGATCGTGCGGGCGCGGATGGCCGGAATGTTGTCCAGCAGGCGGTTCACTGCGTCCAGCACCATGCCGCAGCAGGTTGGGCAGCAAACCTCGTCGTTGATGATCGATCCCAGCACCCAGTCCGCCTTGGCAATGTATTTGCCCAGCACGTCGCCCACGCCGGAGATGAACATGCCCTCTGGCGCGCGGGACATGACGTCCAGATCGCACACAATGATCTCCGGGCAGTCGGCCTTGCGGTGAATCTTCGCTCCGCGGAAGATCAGCGGCGCGACCACGGAGGTGTAGCCGTCCATGGACGGCGCGGTTCCCACGGACACGAACGGGAGCTTCGCCGCCTTCGCGGTCACGCGGGTAATGTCCGTGACCGAGCCGGAGCCGACCGCTACCAGAAACTCGGTGTCCGGCGCGAGCGACAGCGCGACCTCGCCGACCGCCGTCTCATCGGGCACCATTTTGCCCTCGCGGACGACGCGGCACAGCGTCACGGAAAAGCCGTCCGCGCGCAGCGCGGTTTCCACGTCGCGCCCGGCGACCTCATAGGTGTTGCTGTCGCACACCAGTACGCACCGGGTGCCCAGCCCGCGCCGGCGGATGAAGTGGGGTACCTTTTCAATCAGCTTTTGCCCCACGTAAATATCCTGCCGGGGCGCAGCGTGTTCAAGCGAGCAGGAGCAGGAAAGGCCTGAGAGAATCATGCGGCTGTCCGCGTCATAGGAAATCGAAACGCCCATGTAAACCGTCCTCCGTTTATGAAAACGCGGCCGGCGACAATCGCGCTGGCCGCGTAAAGAATTCAAAACGTCCCTGCGCGGGTTCGATTACAGCATGCTGCCGGCGGCCTCGTCCACCATGATGATGGTGTTCGGATGCGCCTTCAGAATGGAAGCGGGGCACTTGGGATCGATTTCGCCGTGCACGGTGTCATGGATCGCCTGCGCCTTGCCCTTGCCCAGCGCCAACAGGATGACGGCCTTCGCCTTCATGATGCCGCCGATACCGAAGGAAATGGCCTCCTTGGGCATGTCGTCCTCGGTGGGGAAGTAGATCTTGTTGGCGTCGATGGTGGAACGGGTCAGCTTCACGATGTTGGTGCCGTAGATGAACTTGTCGTTGGGCTCGTTGAAACCGATGTGGCCGTTGTGGCCGATGCCCAGCAGCTGCAGGTCGATGCCGCCCGCCGCTTCAACCGCTTCGTCATACGCGCGCGCGTCCGCCCAGTGGTCGGCGCCGGTGCCGCAGGGCACGTGGGTGTTTTCCATCTTGATGTTGATGTGGTTAAACAGATTGTCATTCATGAAGTAACGATAGCTCTGATCATGGGTGGGCTCAAGACCGATGTACTCGTCGAGGTTGTAGGTGCGAACCTCGGAGAAGTCGATCAGACCCAGCTTGTTCAGGCGAGCCAGCTCCTTGTAGGTGCCCACGGGCGTGGAACCGGTAGCGAGACCCAGCACGGTATCCGGCTTCTTGGCGATCTGCGCGGCAAATACCATTGCGGCAGCCTGAGCGAGCTCCTCGGGGGTTTTAAAAACATGTACAACCATTGGAAAATCCTCCTCTATTTCCGCGGGCATAACCCGTTTCCTTGCAACCTATATTATAGCACCCGCCCGTTAAAATGGAAACACCTTTTCTCAAAAATCTTGCGGCTTCAGGTTCATTCGCGCGAGCGCCGCCGCGCCGGCCATGCCCGCGTCGTTCCCGCGGCTGGCAAAGCGCAGCGCGGAGCGAATCGCCTCGGGGGTAAAGTCGTAGGCGTTCGGAACGAATTTCAGAATGGCCTCGCGCAGCATTTCGCCCGCCGCGCTGATGCCGCCGCCCAGCACGATGGCCTGCGGCCGGAAGATCATGTACAGCGAGCAGAGCCCGATGGAGATTTCACGGGCATACGCGTTCAGCGCGGCGAGCATGTCCGCGTCGCCCTCCCGCGCCCGGTCGATGACGGTGCGCGCGCGCACGCCGCCCGCCAAACGGGTCAGCGCGCCGGCCGAGGCGTACATTTCAAAGCAGCCGTTCATGCCGCAGGCGCATTTCAGTCCTCCGGCGTGGGTGACGAAATGCCCCAGCTCCGCGGCGGCGTTGTCGTGTCCGCGCCAAGGCCGGCCGTTGATCAGAAGCGCGCCGCCAATGCCGGTGCCGAGGGTCAGATACACGGCGCTTTCCAGCCCGAAACACGAGCCGCCCGGCAGCGTTTCTGCCGCCAGCGCCGCCTCCGCGTCGTTGTCAATCCACACGGGCAGCCCAGTTTTTTCGCGCAAAAGCGCGCCAAAGGGAATGCCGAACCATTTCAGATTGCCGGAGTTAATCCTTCCGGACGGCCGGAATACCGAGCCGGGCACGCCCGCGCCTACCATCTCCACCGGCGTGGGGGAGGCGGCAAGCAGCGCGGCAATCTGGTCGGCAATCGCCTCCGGGCCGCCGCGCGCGGTGCGACGCAAAAGCGTGTATGTCGGCTGACCATTTTCATCAAACACGCCGAATTTCAGGTTGGTTCCGCCGATGTCCACTCCCGCAACGTACATGAAATGCCTCCGATAAGTATGGAGACGCCCGTGGACGTCCCCTTATGATGCGTCAGATTTTGTGAAGAGCCGGGCTTGAGGTCGCTTCCGGCAGAACCGACGGCTCAGAGGGCGCCTCGGAGGGCGTGGCTTCGCCGCCGCTTGGCTGTTCCTCCTCCGGAAGGGCGGGGAAGTCCGCGCCGTCGGCAGCGAAGGCGGCGAACAGATCCTCGCGCATCAGCGTCACGATCGTATCCGTGCCGTCGGTTTCCAGCATGTAAACCCAGCCGCCCGTTGTCTCAAGGCGATCGGGAACCGCGTCATCTTCGCCGACGAAGGTCTTCATTTTTTCCATGGCCGTCTCAATGGTCAGCGTGGAATCGCAGGCGTACAGCGCCGCGCCGCAAACGAGCGCGAGCCTGTCCCGCGACGAAATGCCCGCGACAATCACGCCGCCGACCGCTGAATCATCCGACGCGACGGCGAGCGTGCCGCCGTCATCCAGCAGAACTCCATACGCGCCGTAGCCGATATTCTGCGCGTCCGCGATGGGCAAAAGCCCTGCGGACTGGGCGGCGGTGTTGTAGCGCGCCGTCCAATCCGAAAAGCTGTCCGCGTATGCGCAGACGCACAACAAAAGCGCGCAGACGGCAAGAAAGGCCATTCCTCTTCGAAACCGCTTCAAAGCATGCCTCCCCGGTTAATGCTCAACGCCGTTAATGGCCGTGACCGCGCCGCCGACGACGGTGAACTTGTACGCGTCGCCGAAGGTGTAGGCGTAGCGCAGCGTCTTCTTGTTTGAAGTGTACTGAATGCCCACGCCAACCTGATAATCGCCGTCCGGATAGCTGGATACGTCGATCATCGCGGTGAAGTCGCAGTCGGACAGGTTCTTGCCCTTGCCGTCATGCTCGCCCATGCCGGTGATGCCGGGCGCGATGGTGGCCTCGTACACGTGCGTGCGGTTCTTGGAGTCGAGCACCAGAATGTACATCTGGCAGTGCTGGCCGTCAAAATTCGCGTCCTCCACGTAGCCCCAGCCGGTCAGGCGAATCAGGCGGGAGGAATTCGACTCGGGAAGCTCAAACTGCGTCAGGCCGTTGGTGACCTTCTTGCCGTCGATCTTCCACTTCTTTAGGTTCTCCAGATCCTTCACGCGCGAGCTGAACGCCGTGTCCGGAATCGGCGAGGGCGCGGGCGTGGGGGTCGGAGTCGGGGTGGGCGTAGGCGTGGGGGTCGGGGTCGGCGTGGGAGTGGGCGTCGCGGTCGGCTCCGCCGCAGACATCGTGTCCACCGGCAGCGGAATCGCGGCGGTCGTGCCGGAAGCAACGCTTGTCTGCGCCGGCTGCGTTCCGTTCAGGGTGAGCACGTTGTCCATCCGGGGCGACGAGTTGAATTCGCCCGTGAGCACAAATTCGTATAACAGCCATACCAGAATTGCGAGAACCAACAGACCGATCAGAAAGCGAATGATCGCCTTGCCGATGTTATTCTTGCGCAGATGTAAGCGTCCCATGGAGGTGCCTCCTATTTTCATTCTACGTATATATTACATTCGATGGACGAAAAAGTCAACCGGAAGATGTAAATTGCATTCGGATTGCGGGCGATTTTTTCATTTTGTAACCGTGCCGTTGAAAACCGGGCGGCGATCTGATAAAATGGCGGGCGAAGGGGGAGGATGACGATGGCGAATGCGCGGCTTGTAACCGTGGCCGATATGCTCGACGCGCGCGACCAGCGGGCGGAACGGCAGAAGCGCCTTCTGAAGGCGTCATCCCTGCTGATCTGCCTTACGATGAACATTCCCGGCCCCAGAAAGACGTCGCCGGAAATTCTCGCGGCGTTTCGGGAGGGCGTGCGGGGCGCGGTCGGGACGCGCCCCATTCTATATGAAGCGTTTACCGGCCCGGAGGCGTACTTCCCGATGAATGCGGACGCGGAGGACGTTAAACGGCAAATGTGCCATATAGAGGATGAGGAACCGCTCGGGCGGCTGTACGATCTGGACGTGCTGTCCGCGGACAGCGAAAAATGCAGCCGCGCGGCGCTGGGACTTTCGCCGCGCCGCTGCCTTCTGTGCGGGAAGCCTGCGTTTGAATGCGCGCGCAGCCGGGCGCATTCCGTTTCGGAGCTATCCAAGGAGGTTTCCCGGAGAATTGACAAATGGCAGCGGAGTACATTGCCGGAACGAATCTCCGAAGCCGCCGTGAACGCGCTGATTCATGAGGCGGAAACCACGCCGAAGCCGGGGCTGGTGGATCGGCGCAATAATGGGTCACATCCGGATATGAGCCTTGAGATGCTGCTTCGAAGCGCGCGGTCGCTGAAGCCGTACCTCCGCGAATGCGCGCGGACGGGTATGACGATGGATGAATGCGACGCCTTCCCCGCCCTGCGCACGCTGGGTATGGAGGCCGAGAGAGCCATGCTGTGCGCGACGGGCGGCGTGAACGCGCATAAGGGCGCGATTTTTTCGCTGGGTCTGCTCGCGGCCTCCGCGGCGGCCTGCCTGCGGAGCTTTGAAGCTGACGCAGAGGAAATCTGCGCGCGGGCGGGCCGCATGGCCGCGCCCCATATGGAAGCGCACTTTCGTTCGTTGCGCGCGGAAACGGCAGATTTCTCCGAGCCTGTCCCGCGAAGGACTGTGAATGAGGCCGACAGGCATGGGCTTCGCGAGGAAGACCGTTCTTCACCGCGCATGGAAGCAGCGCATACCTTCGGAGACCGGCTGTATCTCGCGGCCGGCCTGCGCGGCGCGCGCGGGGAAGCCGCGGATGGGTTCCCGTCGGTTCTGCGTATCGCGCTGCCTGCGCTCGATGAAGATCTCGGAAATACGCCGGACACGCTGAAGACGATGACCGGGCGCGCCGCCGCGTCTGATGCGGACGTGGACGAAACCGCGGAAACTGAGGAGGGGAATGCTTCCGGCGTGTACGCTCTTTTGCGCCTCGCGGCGGAGACGGACGACACGACGCTGATCCGGCGCGGAGGACTTGCCCGCGCCGAAACGGCAAGGAGCGAAATCCGCGCGCTTCTATCCTCCGGTGTCACGCGGGAGAAGGTGGAAAGGCTGGACGACCGGTTCATCCGCGAAAACCTCACCCTCGGCGGCTGCGCCGATCTGCTTGCCTGCGCGTATTTTCTGAAAGCGGTACGGGAGATATAAATAGGAAAAACGCTTCGGAGAAGAACAAATTCATTTCTTCCGAAGCGTTTTCCTGAACTGTCGCGCGGAGGCGTGGCTACCGTCGGGAATACCGCGCGTTCAGCACGGCGCCTACGATTCGCGGAGGGCAGGATGGGAAGGTTGGGAGACATGTTCAGTTTGCGGCGGAGGACTGCTGCCACGCGTTCAGCACGGAGTCGGTGATCAGCTGATAACCGGCGGGGTTGGGATGAATGCCGTCGAGGCTCATCAGGGAATCGAAGTCGCGCTGGCGAAGGAAAATGCTGCGCAGGTCAAAGACAGGGCAGCCAGCGTCGCGGGCAGCCTCCATGGCGGCGTAGGCATAGCGCTCCTGCCAGCGGTAGATATACTGCGCGCTGCCCAGATATTTCAGAATCGCGCCGCCGTCCAGTCCGCGGGAAATCCATTTCAGATAGCGCTCCGCGACCACGGGCAGCGGCGTGACGACGATGGGGCGCATGCCCAGCGCGCGGGTCTTTTCGATCATTCGTCCCATGGACGCTTTAAAATCGGCAATCGTGACGACGGCCTCGTGGAAAATATCCGGCGCGTCGGCGACGTCCTTCCAGATCAGGTCAGAATCATTTCCGCCAAATTCGATGGCGGCCACCGCGCCGTTTGCAGCCGGACTGCGTTCCAAAATATCCAGCGCTGCCTTGCTGGTGCAGCCGGGCTTGGCGTAGTTGCGCACGTTCACGCCCAGTGTTTTCAGCGCGCGATCAAAGGTTTCGCGGCACACGGTGTAGTGCGCCTTGAGCTCATCATACATGACACCGCGGGCAATGGAATCGCCCCACACAACGAGATTTTCGGAAAGCATGCGGTTTTCCTCCGTTTTTCGTGATGCTTCGGCGCTTGAACGCCGTCGATGGTTATATTATAAGGAAGGTGAACGCGAATTGCACCCTATTGTTGGCCGGTTTGGCTCTACCATGCAAAAAGGCGGGCTTCTCGCGCGCGGAGAAACGGAGGGCTTGCATTTTGCTACAAAATCAGGTACAATAGAGTGGGTTCTACCGGGAAGAGACCGACCAAAACGGCTATTCTACTGTGGAGAGAGTTCAGAAAAAAGGAGGTGCGCGCGTGCAGCAGGAGATGTGGCGTCAGGCACTGGCGGAGAATCTGACGAAAAATCGCCGCGACAAGGGGCTTACGCAGGCAGAGGTCGGCGTACAAATCAACTATTCGGATAAATCCGTTTCCAAATGGGAGCGGGGTGACGGCGTACCGGATCTGAACGCGCTGATGCAGCTGAGCGAGCTGTATGGTACGACGCCGGACGCGCTGCTGGGCTGCGTAAAGGAGGAGCCGGAGGCGCTTCCCGAGAAGAAGACGGGCCGCATCGTCGATCATACCCTGTTTCTGCTTTCAATGGTCAGCGGAATCTGGCTGCTGGCCGTTCTCGCGTTCTGCGCGCTCCGTTTCGCGTGGCCGTCAATGGATCACGGTTGGCTGGCGTTTATCTACGCGCTGCCGATGACCTTTGCGACGCTGGGAACCGCGTTTCTGGTCTGGAGAAACTATCCATGGGCGTTTGGCGCGCTTTCCGCCGCCGTGTGGACGATGTGTCTGTCGCTTCAACTGACGCTTCCGACGGAGAATTCCGGCATGTTCTATGTGTTCGGCGGTGTTTTGCAGCTGACGGCCATGCTGGTCGTAGGCATCGTGACGCGCGAGCGCTGGAAAAAGAAGCTGGGGAAGCCGAAGGCGGAGTAAG
>CAVERI010000039.1:0-25132 GCA_963618055.1 bacterium
CCTGTCGCTTCAGGCGGAAACCCTTCCGCCGTCGGACAGCGGCGCGCTCTGAGGCGCTTCGGAAAATTCTCTCCGCGCGCGGACTCTACGGTTCGTTCATTGAAACCCCGCCTCCGGTCTGTTACAATACGCTTCGGGAGGTGCCGCAATGGATCAAATTCGAACGGGTGCCCTGATTCGCCTTCTGCGCCAAAGGCAGAACCTCACGCAGCTTCGTCTGGCCGAGCAAATCGGCGTCAGCGACAAGGCCGTCTCCAAATGGGAGCGCGGCCGCGGCGCGCCGGATCTTTCGCTCCTCCCGCGATTAGCCGAAGCCCTGCGCGTCGACACGGACGCGCTGCTTCGCGGCGATTTGGAGGAAAACAGCATGACCAACGGCAACCTGAACAAGGTCAGATTCCACGTATGCCCCACCTGCGGCAATCTTCTCGTTTCCACGGACGCCGCGCTCGTAAACTGCTGCGGCCGCCGTCTGGAGCCCCTGACCCCGCAGACCCCGGACGAGGCTCACAACCTGCGTGTGACCCCCTCGGACGGCGAATGGTACGCTTCGTCGCCGCACGAGATGCGCCGCGAGCACTTTCTCTCCTTCGTCGCGTTCCACACCGGCGATACGCTGGTTGTGAAAAAGCTCTATCCGGAGGGCGGCGCGGAGGCTCGCCTGCCCTTCTTCGCGCACGGCACGCTTCTCTGGTTCTGCTCCCGCGACGGTCTTTTCGGCCGCAAAATCTGAAGGAACCGGTGCCGGACAACCCCGTCCGGCACCGGTTCCTTCTATAATAAGTCTTCACCCGTTCGCCACTGCGGACGAAACGGCGCGTCCCCACGAATCGTACAGCGTCAGCTCATCCTTTTTCGATTTATGAATCACGCGCTCCTCATCCCACAGAAAATCCACCGTCTCGGCGGACTGTCCGCCGATGGTCGCGCTCGCGCCCGCGGAAAGCCGCGTGCCCGAGGGAAACGCGAAGAATTCCTTGCCGCGATCGGAATACAGATACCATCCGTCCAGCGCGACCGCCTCGTCTCCGGAATTGTACAGGGTCAGCCGGTCGCCCGCCACGTCGATTTCCGAAATGGAAACGGTCTGGCAAAGCGCCGGCCGCGCGTCCCACGAGACACTCTCTACCCTCGCGCTGCCTGCCTCCAGCGTGGCGCGAAGCCCTGCCTCCGTGAAATCCGTGCGATACACCTGCGTACCCACAGCCTCCAGACGGGACAAAAGCCCCGCGTCGGGCGTGCCGGTCTTCTCATAGGGATCGGTGGAAATCAGCGCCAGCTTCGGCCGCGCCGCGTTGGCGAAGGCCGCGCTCAGGGTGTCGTCGTCCGCGTGGTTGGCCACCTTCAGGATGTCGCATTCGAGCGCCGCGCCGGAATTCAGAAGCACTTCCTCCTCGGGAAACTCCATGTCGCCCGCCAGAAGCACCTTTCCGCCGCCCGCGTTCAGCATCATCACCAGCGAATTGTTGTCGTCCTTGTCCGTCGCCGCGACGGACGGCGCGAGCACGTCGAACACGCCGTCCACGCGGTCGCCCGCGTACAGCCACGTCACCTCGCGCCCCCGCAGGGCGGCCGCACGCACGGCGGGATGCTTATCCTCGTGCCCGTAATCCAGACAGTATCCGGACGCGTACCACGCGGCCACCTCAATGCCGCTCTGCGCCAAAGGCATCAGCCCGCCGGCATGATCCTTGTCCGTGTGCGTCAGAAACACGCCGTTCAGGCTGGTCACGCCCTCCTGCTTCAGCATGGACTGCACCATGCCCCAGCGCTCAACCTTCGCGGCGTCGATCAGGTACGCGCGCCCCCGGGTCTTCACAAGGATTGCGTCGCCCTTGCCGACATTGATCACCACAACCTCCGCCTTTTCGTCGCGCTCCCCGCCTGCCGTACAGCCGCCCAAAAGCAGCCCCGCCAGCACCAGCAGAAGCGCCAAGGCCACGCCTGCCCGGCGAATGCGCATCCCGGCCACCGATTCATCCCTCCCCCGGCTTCGCGCCTTTTTCCTGTCTCCATTATACCAAGAACCGCGCCTTTTCGCAACCTCCGCCCCCGCAAAGGCCCGTTTTCAACACAAAACCGCCTATCGCCGCCGCGCGCACATTTTCGAAAAAGCCCCCGCGGCTCTATTGACATTTGCTCGTCATGCGCGATATAATGAAATCGGCCTTAGATGGATTCGGGAGAGACCGCGCAGGCGGCGCCGAAGGGGACGAAACTCTCAGGCACACGGGACCGAATCCGGAGGCGCCTCTGGAAAGCCGAAACGGCACCGACGAAGCAATTCCGCGCCGGAGGGAGCGGGAGAATCTTTCAGGTTCAGGAACAGAGGGCAAAACGGCAGCGTGCGTCTGCCGCGCTGCCCCCTGTATTTTTTATAAGGAGGGAAAGAACGTGGAGAGGAAAACGCCTCTATATGACGCGCATGTGGCGCTGGGCGGAAAAATCGTGCCCTTCGCGGGGTATCTTCTGCCGGTCGAGTATCCGACGGGCGTGATCGCCGAGCACCGGGCGGTGCGCGCGCAGGCCGGGCTGTTCGACGTGAGCCACATGGGCGAGGCCGTGCTCAAGGGCGCGGACGCGCTTGCCAATCTGAACCGTCTGCTGACCAACGATTTCACCGGCATGAAGGACGGACAGGCGCGCTACAGCCCGATGTGCGGCGAAAACGGCGGCACGGTGGACGACCTTCTGGTGTACAAATTCGGCGAGGGCAACTACATGCTGGTTTTGAACGCCGCGAACCGAGAGAAGGACGTGAAGTGGATTTCGGAGCAGCTTTCGGGCGACGTTTCGTTTGAGGACATTTCGGATGACGTGGCGCAGGTGGCGCTTCAGGGGCCCGCAGCGGAGGAAATTCTGCGCGCCGCGAGGCCGGATTGGGCGCTTCCGAAGCGGAACTACCGCTTTAAGCCGCAGGCGGACGCGCTGGTGTCCCGCACCGGCTACACCGGCGAGGACGGCTTTGAAATCTATCTGAAGCCGGAGAAGGCCGCGGAACTGTGGAACGCGCTTTTAGAGGCCGGAAAGCCCTTCGGCCTGATTCCCTGCGGACTGGGCGCGCGCGACACGCTGCGCATGGAGGCGGCGATGCCCCTGTACGGGCACGAGCTGTCCGCGGACATCACGCCCTTAGAGGCGGGGCTGGACGTATTTGTGAAGCTGGACAAGCCGGACTTCATCGGCAGGCAGGGCATGCTGAACAAGGGCGCGCGCGTGCGCCGCTGCGGGCTTGTGCCGATCGACCGCGGCATTCCCCGCGAGGGCGCGCAGGTGCTCTCGGGAGACGAAGCAATTGGCCGCGTGACCAGCGGCACGCATCTGCCCACGCTGGGGCACGCCGCCTGCATGGCGCTTATAAAGACCGAATACACGCAGCCGGATACCGAGGTGCTCATTGACGTGCGCGGCCGCAGGCTTCGCGCGAGGGTGGTTCCGCTGCCATTTTATAAAAGGGGGACGAACGCATGAACATTCCGGAGAATCTGAAATATTCCAAGAGCCACGAGTGGCTTCAGCTGCTGGACGACGGCACGGCCCGCATGGGCATCACCGATTTCGCGCAGAGCGAGATGGGCGTGCTGGTGTTTGTCGATCTTCCGCAGGAGGGCGACGAGGCCGTGAAGGGCGAGGGGCTGTGCGAGGCCGAGTCCGTGAAGGCCGTGAGCGAGGTATACAGCCCGGTAAACGGCGTGGTGAAGCGCGTGAACCGCGCGCTGGAGGACGCGCCCGAGGCCGTGAACGACGCGCCGTATGAGGCGTGGATGGTGGAGCTTGAAAACGTGTCCGGCGCGGAGGATCTGATGGACGCGGCGGCGTACCGCGCGCTTCTGAAGTCGGAGGGACACGAGTAATGGGCGGGTATCTGCCCGGCACGGAGCGGGAGCGCCGGGACATGCTGGCGGCGCTGGGGCTTTCGAATGCCGACGAGCTGTTTTCCGCGCTGCCGGAGGGCGTGCGCCGGAAGGAGCTGAACCTGCCGGAGGGATTAAGTCAGCAGGGCGTGGAACGGCGCGTGCGCGCGCTGGCCGCCGAGAACACCGTGTATCCCACGGTTCTGCGCGGCGCGGGCGCGGAAAGGCACTTCATTCCCGCCATCGTAAACGAGGTCGCGTCCCGCGAGGTGTTTGTGACCGCCTATACGCCCTATCAGCCGGAGATCAGTCAGGGCGTTCTGCAATCCATCTTTGAATATCAGTCCATGGTGTGCGACCTGTACGACATGGACGTCGCCAACGCCTCCGTATACGACGGTGCGAGCGCCGCCGCCGAGGCCGCGGCGATGTGCCGCGAGCGCGCGCGGGTGCGCGTGCTGGTGTCCGGCGCGGTGAACCCGCGCTATATCGAAACCGTGAAGACCTACGCGGCGGGGCGTCCCGTGGACGAAATTCCGCTTGTGGACGGGCGCACGGATGCGGAGGCGCTGAAAAAGCGGCTGGGCGCGGACGCGGCGTGCGTGCTGGTGCAGCAGCCGAACTTCTTTGGCCTGATTGAGGATCTTTCGGCGCTGGCCGAAATCGCGCACGCCGCCGGGGCGAAGCTGGCGGTCGTGTATCATCCGCTGGCGGCGGCGCTGTTCCGCACGCCCGGCGAGTGCGGCTGTGACGTCGCCGTGGGCGAGGGGCAGCCGCTCGGCCTGCCGATGAGCTATGGCGGGCCGTATCTGGGAATCATGTCAACAAGGAAGGCCATGATGCGCAGGCTGCCCGGCCGCATCGTCGGCGAGACGACGGATCACGACGGCCGCCGCGCGTTCGTGCTTACGCTTCAGGCGCGCGAACAGCACATCCGCCGGGAAAAGGCGTCGTCGAGCGTGTGCTCCAATGAGGCGCTTTGCGCCTTGCGCGCGGGCGCGTATCTGGCGGCAATGGGGCCGGAGGGACTGAAGGACGCAGCCACGCAATGCTATTCCAAGGCGCACTATTTCGCCGAAAGGCTGGCCGAGGCCGGGCTTTCGCGGGCGCACGCGGGCGAATTTTTCCATGAGTTCGTCACAAAATGCGAGCGGCCGGAGGCGCTCCTGACCGCGCTCTCGGAAAACGGCATACTGGGCGGTCTGCCCGTGGAGGGCGGCGTTCTGTGGTGCGTCACCGAGGCGAACACGCGGGAGGAGCTCGACCGAGCCGCCGCGATTGCGAAGGAGGTGCGGGCATGAAGCTGATTTATGAGCGCGCCGGGGAAAGCACGCGCATGCTGGAGCCGTCGGACGTTCCCGTTCTGCGCCCCGCGGGCGAGCTTACCCGCGAAACGGAGCTGAAGCTGCCCCGCGTGGCGGAGAGCGAAATGAGCCGCCACTACGCGAAGCTGGGGCGCGCCGCGTTCGGCGTGTGCGACGGCTTCTATCCGCTGGGCAGCTGCACGATGAAATACAACCCGAAGGTAAACGAGGCCATGGCCGCGCTGCCCGGCTTTGCGGACGTGCATCCCACGCAGGACGCGCCCGGCTGCGCGCACGCGCTGGCACTGGCGAGGACGTATCTCACCGAGATCACCGGCATGGACGACATGACGTTTGAACCCTGCGCCGGCGCGCACGGCGAGTTTACGAGTATGCTGATGGTGCGCGCCTACCACCTGAGCCGCGGCGACCGGAGGCGCACGAAGATCCTCGTGCCCGATTCGGCGCACGGAACCAATCCCGCCAGCGCCGTGATGGCCGGGTTCGAGGTCGTGCCCGTGAAATCCACGGCGGACGGCCGCGTGGACGTGGACGCGCTGCGCGCGCTCGTGGGAGAGGACACCGCCGGACTCATGCTCACCAATCCCAACACGCTGGGTCTGTTTGACGAAAACATTCTCGAAATCACCCGCGTCGTGCGCGAGGCGGGCGGCGTGAACTACTATGACGGCGCGAACCTGAACGCGGTCATGGGCGTGGCGCGCCCTGGCGATATGGGCTTCGACCTCGTGCACCTGAACCTGCACAAAACCTTCTCTACGCCCCACGGCGGCGGCGGCCCCGGCAGCGGCGCGGTCGGCTGCAAGGCGTTCCTCACGCCATTCCTGCCCGGCTCGGGCGACGAGCGCTCCATCGGGCGCGTGCAGGCCTTCGGCGGCAACTTCCTCGTGGTCGTGAAGGCGCTCAGCTACCTGCTGGCGCTGGGGCGCGAGGGCGTGCCCGCGGCGGCAAAGGCGGCCGTGCTGAACGCGAACTATTTAAAGAAGCGGCTTTCGGAGAAGTACGACTGCGCCGTGCCCGGCGCCTGCATGCACGAATTCGTGCTCGACCTGACCCATCTCAAGCAGGAAACCGGCGTGAGCGCCATGGACATTGCCAAGGGTGCGATTGATTTCGGCATGCACCCGCCCACGATGTACTTCCCGCTGATTGTGCACGAGGCGCTGATGTTCGAGCCCACCGAGACCGAAACGCGCGAAACGCTCGATCAGGCGGCGGACGCGTATCTCAAGCTCTTCGACCTTGCCCATACCGACCCTGAGGCGCTGCGTGCCGCCCCGACGACCGGCGCGATTTCCCGCCCCGACGAGGTCGCCGCCGCGCGCAATCCGCGCCTGCGCTGCGAGCCTGCGGTCTGACGCGGGAACAAAAAACGAAGCAGCGAGTATTCCGCCGGATGTGCGCGGAAATACTCGCTGTTTTTTGATCGCGAAAGCCCGCCATCAGGCGACGGCCTTCGTTTTCCTTTGCAGCACCTCGTGCATGCAGGTCATCAGAATCAGAATCGCCAGCAGATAATAGGGGAAAATGGCAATCGTGGTGCGCCCGGCAATCGCGCCAAACAGCGGCGGCATCAGGGTGCTGCCCACATACGCGCTGGCCATCTGAACGCCGATGATCGCCTGCGAATGATCCGCGCCGAAGTGCGCCGGCGTCGAGTGGATGATGCTTGGATAAATCGGCGCGCAGCCAAGACCGACCAGAAGCAGGCCCGCCAGCGTGGCCGTCTCCCCCAGCGGCAGCAGGATGGCCGCCACGCCGATTGTGATCAGTCCGAGTCCCATGCGAACCATCTGCGTGTCGTTCAGCTTGAAGGTCAGGAAGCCGCACAGCGCGCGTCCCGCCGTGATGCCGATAAAAAACAGGCTGGCGAAGGTGGCCGCCGTTTCGGGCGCGATTCCCTTGTTCAGAACCAGATAGCTGCTGGCCCACAGGCTGGTCGTCTGCTCAAGCGAGCAATAGCAGAAAAACGTAATCAAAACGGCCTTCACGCCGGGAATTCGGAAAATCTGCTTCAGGGTGAGCGCCTTCGCCGGCGCGTCCGCTCCCTCGCCGGCGCCGGCCGCCGCTTTTTTCTTCCAAAGCGGGAGAGTCAGAACGATGAGAATGGTCAGAACAAGCTGAATAACGCCAATGACGCGGTAGCCCATGTGCCATCCGGCGTTGCGCGTCAGCGCGGCTCCCATGATATACGGCCCGACGGACGCGCCGATTCCCCACATGCAATGGAGCCAGCTCATGTGGCGGCTGGCAAAATGCAGCGCCACATAGTTGTTCAGCGCGGCGTCCACGCTTCCAGCGCCAAGGCCATACGGAATCGCCCAAAGGCACAGCGCCCAGAACGAATTGCTGATCGAAAAGCCAAACAGCGCCGCGGCCGTCATCCCTACGCTGACAGCCGTTACCACTCCCGCGCCAAAGCGCCGGGTCAGCCGGTCGCTCTGCAGGCTGGAGACCACCGTTCCCGCCGAAATGATGCAGAAAATCACGCCGGAATAGGAAACGGGCACGCCAAAGCCCTGATAAATTGAGGGCCACGCCGCGCCCAGCAGCGCGTCCGGCAGGCCAAGGCTGATGAACGAAATATAGATCACCGCCAGAAGCAGGTGAAGCATCTTGCATTCCTCCTTTTTGTTTGATATAATACCACGAAAAGAGAAACGCCGGTAGCATAAAACTCGCCGTTTTATGAAACAAAACCGCCAAACAGGAGGATCACATGGCATTAAGCGTCTGTCTTCCCGTTTCGACCGATTCAAAGGGTCGGGAGCTGGTCAATCATGGAACCGCTCTGTTTCCCGTAGCCTGCTATCATGACAACCTTGCCGAACTGGAGGTCGCGTGGCACTGGCATGAGGAGCTGGAGGTTTTTACCATCGAAAGCGGAGCCGCGCGTGTTTCCGTCAACGGCTTCGAAACTCTTTTGAAGCAGGGCGAAGGGATTTTCATCAACACCGGCATTCTGCACGGGGTCTGGCAGTGCGGAGACGTGCCCTGCCGCCTGCGCTCCATCGTGTTTCATCCGCGCTTCGTCGGCGGAAGCGTGGACAGCCTTCTATGGCAGAAATATCTGGAGCCGCTGCTTACCGATTCCGCCCGTCCCTACGTTTTCTTCTCAAGCGCGCGGGAGTGGGAAACGGCCGCGTCGCAGGCAATCGACGCGGCGTGGCGGCTTTGCGTCCGCGAGGAGGACGGCTTCGAATTCGGCGCGCGCGATTGGCTGTCCCGAATCATTCTTCTGCTTTTCAAAAACCGTCCCTCCTCCGAAAAGGAGCCCTCTCCAAAGGCGCTGCGGGACGGCGCGCGCACCAAGGCCATGCTGCAATACATACAGGCGCGCTTCAGCGAGGAGATTACGCTTGCGCAGATTGCGGGCAGCGCCAACCTCTGCGAAAGCGAATGCCTGCGATGCTTTCGAAGCGTCATCGGCTGCACGCCCATTCAGTATGTCCGGCAGGTACGCGTTCAGAAAGCCGCGGAGCTTCTGCGCTCCACGGACCTGAAGGTTTCCGATATCGGCATGATGTGCGGCTTTCAGGAAATGAGCTACTTTGCCAAGACGTTCCGCGCGCTGAAGGGCTGCGCGCCCCGCGCGTATCGGGAACGGCGGTAAGCAAAAACCTATGAAAACGGGCGGCCTGCTGAATATGCGCAGGCCGCCCGCGTGGGGATAAGGAATTTATTCGTCGTGGAGTTGGTTGCGCAGGGCGGCGCGGCCGCGGGAGAGGCGGGATTTGACCGTTCCGGCGGGCACGCGCAGCATGCGGGCGATTTCGTTTACGGCGTAGCCCTCGGAGTAATGCAGCGTCAGGCACAATCGGAGCGGTTCGGGCAGAGTTGAGAGGGCGCGGAGGACGTCCGTGTCGGCGTCGGGCGGGCATTCCGGTTCAGGCAGGGTGTCCGACGGCATTTCCCGCGCGCGGCGGCGGTACACGGCGCGGCATTCGTTGATGAGGATGCGGATGACCCACGACTGCATCGCGCGGTCGTCGCGCAGCCGTTCGCGCCGGGAAAGCGCCTTGAGCACCGTTTCCGATATGGCGTCCTCGCGGTCGAAATGACTGCGCAGAAGCGTCGCGGAAACGCGATACAGCGTGCCCTGCATTTCAACGATGCGCCGCTCAAACTCTTCCTTCGTCATGCCTGTCTCTCTTTCGTGCGAATGTCCGTGTGGTTGTGCTGCCGTGTATCCGGAATCTCTTCCTTTATTATGCCCGTCTTACTTTCGCGCGAACGTCAGCGTGATGGGCATATCGCTGTGCGCGGTTACCCTTCCGTCCGGGTTTGCGGTTTCGATGACCAGCGGAATCTCGGTCGGCTGGCTGTAGAGCATGCCGAAGATGTATTCCTCCGTGATCGTCCACGAACCGTCGGCGTTCTGCGTGAAGCCGTCGGACACGCCCTGTGCGGATACGAGCTCCAGCTCGCCGCCCGCGCGCACCGACCAGCCTGCCTGCCAGCCGTCTTCGCCGAACCATGCGCGATAGGTTTCATCGGTCAACGTGGCGCGCAGCGCCAGAGTCGCGCGATTCTCACCAACCTCGGCGTTCAGAATTTCGAACTTCGCGCCGTCGAATTCAAAGGATTCGGGGCCGGTGTATACGAGCGTTTCGGACGCATCCGCGCTGTCCTCGGCGCGGAAGATCACGGTAAAGCGGTCGGTCAGCTCGAAGCATCCCGTAGCAAGCAGCGTATCCGTGTAGGCAGCAGCGGGGCTGTTATCCGCGCAGGCGATAGCGCCGTCCGACTCCACATACACGAGTCCCTCGGCGGCCAGCTCCGCGATACGCGCGTCAAAGGCTTCCCGATTGTCTCCGGCGCGCGCCCGAAGCTCCTCTGCTTCCTTGCCGGACACGAGCGCGCCCGTGAGCTTCAGAACGGCATATCGGATCGAAACGTCCGCTCCCTCAGCGTTCGGCACAAAGGCGGCGCAGCCGCTGCGAACCGGCGTATCGCTCAGGAAGAATTCCGTAAGGTTGTACTCTCTGCCGCCATCAATCGGCGTGCCGCCTGCGGTCAGGCGTTCGAGAAGGATGTAGTAGCGATTCCCGGGCACCTTTGAGGTGAAGGTCGCGGACAGCGCCAGCGTTTCTTCCTTAGAATTGTACAGGCATTCGTCCACGGTGTAAAGAACGTCTTCGCTTTCATAGCGGCAGTCGACGGGGCGAATATGGCTGATGGCGGCTTCGTTCACGCGTGTCACGCCGTCCGCGTCCGTTTGCGAGAACATGTCGCGCAGGGAAAAGCCGGTGGCGGCGGCCAGCGCCGTTCCGCACAGGAGCGCGGCAATCAGCGCGGCGGCGACGAGGGTAACAGTGTGCTTTCGTTTCATGGCGGTTGCCTCCCTTTCCTTGGACAGCGAGCGCCGAATGCATGCCTCCACGCTGGGAGGCGTGGTTCCAAAGGCTCGTTTCAGATCGTGTTCGTTCAAGCTCTCGCTCCCCTTTCAAATTGAACTGGTCGGCCGACCATAGGTAAGATGCGCGAAAGTGCGCGTTGGTTCACAAATTTAGAAGGAAATTTTCATCCGGAGGCGAAAGAATAAAGGGAACATCAAAAGCAAAGGAGCCTGTGAATCATGAAGGGTGAAAACTGCGGCTATTGCCAGGGCGGCGCGCTGCTGGCGGACTTCGGCATCAAAATCTGCGATCTGGGCGTGAGCCAGCTGATTCTGTTCAAGGAGCAGAGCCATCCGGGGCGCTGCATCGTGGCGTACAAGGACCATGTGAGCGAAATCGTGAACCTGACCGACGAGGAGCGCAGCGCCTTCTTCGCCGACGTGAACCGCGCGGCGAACGCGATCCATAAGGCGTTCCATCCCGAGAAGGTGAACTACGGCGCATACGGCGACACCGGCTGCCACCTGCATTTCCACCTCGTGCCCAAGTACCGCGACGGCTTCGAGTGGGGCGGCGTGTTCGCGATGAACCCGAAGCAGACCTACCTGACGGACGAGCAGTACGCCGAAATGATCGAGAAGATCAAGAGCAACCTCTAATCCTGATTTCTGTGACGGACGCCGCTTCCTGTATGGAGGCGGTGTTTGCTCTTTCAAGCGCGTTTTAATAGAAAGGCTAATATTTTCATTCATAATCCAATAGAACGCCTCATATTCTAATGGTGAAAGGGGTTGATCACCATGTTGATTTCGGTTCAGAGTCTCCCGGAAAAGAACCTGCTGCGGCGAAAGTCCTGCCGCATGAGCGCGCTGAAGGCCTTCCTCGATTCCGGCTATGAAATCGCGGAGTTCGCGCCCGAAAACGGCGATACCATCCGCCGCGCCTATAACGGCCTTCTGATGGCCGTTCGCCGCCAGTATCCCGGCCAGATCGGCATCTACTGGCGCGGCGGCAAAATCTACCTGAAACGGCTTCCCGCCGAAAAAAGGCGGGCGTAAACGAAGCCGCGCCCCACCCGTTTCTTGGACGAAGTGGGGCGCGGACGCGTCAGGGGTTTTGTTTCTTTTCAAGGTAATCGCGAACTTCGCGGGCGAGCTGGGGCGCGAGGTCGACCAGACGGTCGACGGGCGTGGGGCTGAAGGCGGGCAGCATGCGAACGCCGTCGGCGTTCAGGACGAGGAAGCCCATCGGCGCTACGGACACGCCCGCGCCCGCGCCGCCGCCGAAGGGCAGCGCGTCGGTTCCGGGCGCGCGCAGGGTCTTGCTGCCCGCGCCGTATTCCGCGCCGCCGGAGACGAAGCCGAACGATACGCGCGAAACGGGAATGACGGTGGAGCCGTCCGGTGTCTGCACCGGGTCGCCGATGACGGTGTTCACGTCCACCATGTCGCGGATGTTTTCCATCGTCGTGGACATCAGGTTTTCGATTGGCTGCTTTTCCATGCGTTAATCCTCTCTTTCATACATTCCATGAGCCACAGGCATAATGCGCCCATCGTGTATCCCAGCGAAACGGAGCAGGCGGCTTCAGCCTCGACGCGCATGGGCGCGCCGGAGAAATCCGGGTGGACGCGGGAAACGACGCGCGAGCCGGGAATCGCCGCGAGCGCATTCAGCGCGCCGACGGCCAGTGCCGTGCGCATCGCGTCACCGGTCGAAATCACGCCGGAGACCGAGAGAAACAGAAGCTCCGTGTGCCGCAGGAGATGCTTCGCCGGAATAAAGATCGTGCGCAGCGGCGGATGGGGACGCGCGCGCTTCTTCAGCTGTTTCCCGATGCCCGCGGCCCTTCGCTCGGCGCGGCGAATCGCGCCCGCGGGGATAAACGCGCCGAAGCTCCAGCCGACGCCGCCCGCGCCCGCGGCCAGCGCGGCAATCAGCGGCACGTTGAGCAGGTAAAAGCCGCCGACAGCGGCCGCGCTCAGAAGGATGAACGGATTCATACGGAAAGCGTTCCCGCGGGCGGATTAAATTATGCAAAGGCGTTGTCCATCCGTTGCCGCGGTCCGCGGGGCGTGGTATACTTATTATAAGAGTGGACGATCTGTTTACAAAGGGATGGTTGCACGATGGATATGGTGGTTGTCGGCGTGGTTTTTCTGGACATCAAGGGCTTTCCCTTTTTCAAGTACGACGCGCTGGGCACGAACCTTGGCAGCGTGCTCATGACCCACGGCGGCGTGGCGCGCAACGTGGCCGAAAACATGGCGCATCTGGGCGCGGAGGTGGAATTCGTCACAATGCTGGACGACGACGCGCTGGGGAATGAGGCGCGGACGCGTCTGCGCGGCGCGGGCGTGAAGCTGACGCACGCGGTGTCCACGCCGGACAAGGGCATGGGCATGTGGCTGGCGGTGTTCAACGAAAGGGGCGATCTGGCGGGCTCGGTTTCGCGCATGCCGGACGCCGCGCCGATCGAGCGCCTGTTTGACGAAAGGGGCGAGGAGATCATTCGAGGCTGCCGCGGAATTACGCTGGAAATCGACCTTTCCGAGAGGGTTTCCGAGCGCGTGTTCGAGCTGGCGAAGCGCTTTGGCAAGCCCGTATACGCCATCGTCGCCAACATGAGCGTGATTCTGCGCCGTCCTGACTTCATGTCGCAGACGGCCTGCGTGATTCTGAACGAAATCGAGGCCGGGCGGCTGTTCGGCCGGGAGCTGCGCGCGCTTTCGCCGGAGGAGATGCTGGAGGCCGTTTCCGAAGCCGCGCCGGCGATGGGCATTCGCTCCATCGTCGTCACGATGGGCGCGCGCGGCGCGGTGTATCTGGACGCGGAAAGCGGCCTGCGCGGCGTTTGTCCCGCCGTACCCTGCCGCGTGGTGGACACCACCGGCGCGGGCGACGCGTTTTTCTCCGCCGTGGTGGAAAGTCTGGCGCGCGGCATGCGGCTGGACGAGGCCGTCGCCTGCGGCGCGCGGCTTGCCAGCATGACCGTGGCCACCAGCGAAAGCACCTGCCCGCGCGTGGACGGGCACTTTTTCGGAATCGGTTGAGGGAGGGAGGAAAACGGCCATGTCACAGGTGACCAAGCGCGCAATCGAGCAGTCGCTGAAGAATCTGCTTTTGAAAAAGCCTTTGACGAAGATCACGATCAACGACATTGCGGAGGACTGCGGCATCAACCGAATGACCTTCTACTACCATTTCAAGGACATCTACGATCTGGTAGAATGGGTCTGTCTGGAGGACGCGCGCCGGGCGCTGGAGGAAAAGAAGACCTATGACACGTGGCAGCAGGGCTTCGTGCAGATTTTCGAGGCCGTGCGCGAGAACAAGCCGTTTGTGATGAACGTGTACCGCTGCGTGCACCGCGAGCAGGTGGAAAAATACTTAAAGCCGCTGGTGGACAATCTGCTGCTGGGCGTGATCAACGAGGCGGCGGCGGGCATGACCGTGCGCGACGAAGACAAGGCGTTTATCGCGCAGGTGTATTCATACGCGTTCGTCGGGCTGATGCTGGACTGGATTCGCGACGACATGCGCGAGGACCCCGAAATGCTGGTTAACCGGCTGGCGACGGTCATTCGCGGCGGCATCGCGCAGGCGCTTTCGCGCTTTCGGGTCTGATTTTATCATTTCCGCCTGTCTGATAAAATTTTATACAGCTTCCCGCCCCGTGCTGAAAAATTGAGCACGGGGCATTTTCTGTCCATTGAGGAATTCCCGCCGCCGGGTATAATAAGCTCATCAAACAGAAACGGGAGGCATTGATCATGTATTATTCCGCTGGCACATATGAATCCTTCGCGCATCCGGAGAAGCCGGAGGGCGTTGACAAGAAATCGGCGTATATCATCGGCACGGGGCTTGCCGGACTGACCGCGGCGTTTTATCTGGTTCGCGACGGCCAGATGAAGGGCGAGCACATTCACCTTCTGGAAAAGCTCGAATTGGCGGGCGGCAGCTGCGACGGCCGCAGGGACGTGACCAAGGGCTTCTTCATGCGCGGCGGCCGCGAGATGGACAATCACTTTGAGGTCATGTGGGACACCTTCCGCGATGTGCCCTCCATCGAAACGCCCGGCGTTTCGGTGCTGGACGAGTACTACTGGCTCAACAAGCACGACCCCAACTATTCCCTCTGCCGCGCGACGGTCAACCGCGGCGAGGACGCGCACACCGACCGCAAGTTCGAGCTGGACAAGGACTCGGCGCTGGCGCTTTCGAAGCTGTTCATGACCCCTGAAAAGGATTTGGAGGACAAGAAGATTTCCGACGTGCTGCCGGATTCCTTCTGGAAAACGAACTTCTGGCTGTACTGGCAGACGATGTTCGCGTTCCAGCGCTGGTCGAGCGCGCTGGAGATGAAGCGCTACCTCTGCCGCTACGTCCATCACATCGACGGCCTGCCGGATTTCAGCGCGCTGCGCTTCACCAAGTACAACCAGTACGAGAGCATGATTCTGCCGCTGGTGAAGTATCTGGAAAGCCACGGCGTAAAGATCGAATACGGCATGGACGTGAAAAACGTCGTGATCGCGCACGAGGGCGATAAGATGGTTGCCAAGCAGATCGTGTACGTCAAGGACGGCGAAACGCAGACCATCGACCTGATCGAGGACGACCTCGTGTTCATCACCAACGGCTGCTGCACCGACACCTCCTGCTACGGCGACCAGACCCACGCGCCCGACCTGCGCGGCGTTAAAAACGGCAAGGGCGAGTCGTGGGATATGTGGAAGGCCATCGCTGCGCAGGCAACACACGGCGAGTTCGGCAATCCCGCCGCGTTCTGCTCGGACGTGGACGCGACCAACTGGATGAGTGCCACCGTCGCGACCTCGGATGAAGAGATCATTCGCCGCATCATGAACGTCTGCAAGCGCGACCCGCGCACCGGCAAGGTGACCACCGGCGGCATCGTGACCGTGAAGGACAGCACGGACAACTGGTACCTTTCGTGGACGATCAACCGCCAGCCGCAGTTCAAGTCGCAGGACAAGAACATGGTTCTCGTGTGGCTGTATTCGCTGAACACCAATAAGGAAGGCAATTACGTCAAAAAGGCGATGCGCGACTGCACGGGCGAGGAGGTCTGCCGCGAGTGGCTGTACCATATCGGCGTGCCGGAGGACAAAATCGAAGCGCTGGCGCGCGACGCGTGCAGCACCACCACCTGCTTCATGCCGTACATCAACGCGTTCTTCCAGCCGCGCAAGGAATCCGACCGCCCGAAGGTCGTGCCGGACGGCGCCGTGAACTTCGCCTTCATCGGCCAGTTCGCCGAAACGCCGCGCGACACCATCTTCACCACCGAGTACTCGATGCGCACAGGCATGGAATCCGTATACACCCTTCTGAACGTCGACCGCGGCGTGCCGGAGGTGTGGGGCAGCAAGTACGACGTGCGCGAGCTGCTGCGCGCCTGCTACTACGCGCTGGACAAAAAGCCGCTCACCGACGCGAAGCTCTCCCTTGTGGAGAAGGAAGCCCTGAAAATCGCGCTGCGCAGGGTGCGCGGCACGGATGTGGAGCTTCTTCTGAAGGAAAGCGGGCTCATCGAATAAGAAATTAACAAACGAAAGCAAAGGCCGCCGCCGACTTAGTGCCGGGCAGCGGCCTTTTCCTGCGCCACAGAAGAGATGGCCTGTCTCTCCCCTCGTCTCCCGCATATTTGCTGCCTTTTTTGATAGATTGGGCATCCACGCGAGAATGATCCCGATTTCCTTGGCAATTCGTCCACGAATATGACTGTTTGGGACAAATATATGTCCGTGATGAACATTGCTATCCGAGTCAAAAACAGCGATAATGAGCATGTAAGCAAAAACGAGCGCCGCTTTTTTATGCGCGGCTGCCGAAAAAACAAACGTTACGAATAACAAGGTGGAAAAAAATGACGAAAGGGAAACCGCAAAAGAGTTTGGGCATGGCTCACGCCCGGCAGGAGAGCTTTGGCAGGCGGCTTTGGCGCGACCTGTATCGCAACCGGTGGGTTTATCTGATCGCGCTCGTGTGCCTGAGCTGGTATTTCATTTTTTGCTATGCGCCCATGGGCGGCATCGTAATGGCGTTCAAGGATTATCGCCCCGCCCGCGGTCTGTGGCAGAGCAAATGGCTGGGTCTGAAATGGTTTGACGAATTTACCAGTGGATACTACTTCGGCAGGCTTGTGCGCAACACGCTGGTGATTAACAGCCTTGGTCTGGCCATCGGCTTCACCATGCCGATTCTGCTGGCTCTGCTGATTAACGAAATTCATAACAGCCGGTTCAAGCGCACCGTGCAAACCATCACCTATCTGCCCCACTTTGTTTCAACGGTCGTCGCCTGCGGCCTTGTGGTCAACCTGCTGTCCTACAACGGATTGCTCAATCAGATTGTAGGCGTGTTTGGCAAGCAGCCGAAGCTGTGGCTGTCCACGCCGCAATATTTCCCGTGGATTTATGAGTTCTCCGGCCTGTGGCAGGAATTGGGCTTTAACTCCATCATCTTCCTCGCGGCGCTTTCCTCCATTGATTCTCAGCTGCTGGACGCCGCGGCGATTGACGGCTGCAACCGTTTTCAGCGCGTGCGGCACGTCCACATCCCGGGCATCCTGCCCACGATTCTGCTGCTGCTGATCATGCGCGTAGGCTCCATGATGTCGGTGGGCTACGAGCGCATCATCCTGCTTTACAACGAAGCCACCTATGAAACGGCGGATGTTATGTCCAGCTTCGTTTACCGCAAGGGCATTCTGGGCGGCAGCTACAGCTACGGCGCGACGGTCGATCTGTTCAACGGCGTGATTAACTTGGCGCTCTTGGCAATCTGCAACGGCGTTTCCCGCCGCGTCAGCGAAATTTCGCTTTGGTGAGGGGGCGGATGAAATGAGAAAAGAAAAGGAATGGAATTACGGCCGGATCAGCGCCGGCAGCCGGACATTCGACGTCTGCAACGCTCTGTTCATGCTCCTTCTCTGCGCCGTGACGCTGTACCCCATGTGGTTTGTGCTCTGCGCCTCCTTCTCCGATCCGGAAACGCTGGTGACCTCCGGCGGCGTGATATTCTATCCGCTGAAGTTCAGCACGGTCAACTACCACAAGGTGCTTTCCTACACGCCGATCTGGCAGGGCTATTGGGTGACGATCCGTGTCGTGGTCTTGGGAACCACGCTGAACCTGCTTTTCACCTCGCTGCTGGCGTATGTGCTTTCGCGCAGGAACCTGATGCTCAAAAAGCTGATCACCGGCCTGTGCGTATTCACAATGTATTTCAGCGGCGGCATGATTCCCACGTTCATGGTGGTCAAGGGAATCGGGCTTTACAACAACCTCTGGGCGCTGATTATCCCCGGACTCATCAGCACCTATAACGCAATCGTCATCCGCACGGCCATGCAGGGCGTGCCCGACGAGCTGTCCGAAAGCGCCAGCTTGGACGGCGCAAACGAGCTGGTTATCCTCTTTCGCATCATCCTGCCCATGGTAAAGCCCACGCTGGCCGCCATCGCGCTGTTCTGCGCGGTGGGTCATTGGAATTCGTGGACGGGCGCGCTGCTCTACATCCGCAAGTCCGAGCTGCAGCCGCTGCAGATGGTGGTTCGCGCCCTGCTCATCAAGGAGCAGGATCTGGCTCAGCAGGGCAAATTCGACGTGGTGAAGGAAATGATGAACCAGACCATGCGCTATTCCGTCATCATCGTCAGCACCGTGCCCGTGCTGTGCGCCTATCCCTTCATTCAGAAGTATTTCACAAAGGGCGTCATGGTTGGCGCGGTTAAAGGGTAAATCGCAGGGAGAACCCTGTGAAAATATGAGGAGGTTTGTTTATGAAAAAGGTGCTCGCTCTGGTTCTATCCTTGGTCATGCTCCTGTCCGCAGCGGTCATCCCCGGCACGGCCGAGGAGGCCCCCACCAAGATCCGCTGGCTCCACAAGGCGTGGAACGCCTCCACGGAAATCGACCACTTCTGGGATGCGTATTGGGTAAAGCATCTGGAGGAAAAGTTCAACGTGGAAATCGACTTTGGCGGTCTCACCCCCTCCGACGACTATGATGCGATCGTCAACCTGACCATCGCCGACAGCGACAACTGGCCGGATCTCATCTTCTGGAATTGGGACAACTATTCCGGCGGCATCGCCAGCGCCATCGAGGACGGTTTGGTGCAGCCCCTGAATAAGGTTGAAAATTGGGAAGAGGATATGCCCATCTTCAGCCAGCTTCTCAAGGACAACGCCTTCATCCGCCGCGCTCTGACGCTGGATAACGGCGACATCACCGGCTGCTGCCACGTGGAGCAGGATATCCGCCGCAACGCGTATTCCGGCTTCGGCATCCGCACCGACTGGCTCGAGAACGTCGGCATGGAAATGCCCAAGACCACCGAGGATCTCTACAACGTTCTCAAGGCCTTCAAGGAGCAGGACGCGAACGGCAACGGCAAGGACGACGAAATCCCCATGTCCGATTTCAAGGAATACTTCCTGCTGCAGATGATCGCCGGCGGCTGGGACGTGGTTTGGAACAACATGCAGATCGACCCCACCACCGGCAAGATCGCCTGGTGGGCCACCTCCAACAACGGCGAAAGCTTCAAGAAGTTCGCCACCGACCTGCGCAAGTGGTATGCCGAGGGTCTGTTTGATCCCGAGTTCAACACGCAGGATACCGAAGCCCGCATTGTGAAAATCCTCAACGATCAGGTTGGCTTCTTCTTCTCCTACCCCGCCGAGGGCGAGGGCTTCTGCGAGCGCATTCGCGAGGCCGGCCTGAATGACAAGGCTGCCTTCGAGCCCATGGGCCCCCTGACGGACGCGGACGGCAACACCTACACCTCCAACACCGACATGGTGAAGTGGGCGGCCGCTGAGCAGCTGAACGTCGTAACCACCGCTGCCGGCGAAAAGACCCACCTGATTCTCCAGATGCTGGACTACATGTATTCCGATGAGTTCACCGACATTCTCTCCTGGGGCAAGGAAGGCGTGACCTTCGAATACGATGAGAACGGCGTGCCGCACTATCTGTCCGCTGTCTACAACGAGGACGGCTCCATGAACGAGGACTTCGTCAACATGTACGCGCTGGGCGGCCGCGGCCAGTGGCCCCGCTTCATGAACTGGGAGTATGAAATGCTGAGCGGCAACGAGCTGACGCTGAAGGCGCGCACGCTGTGGGGCGATGTGGACACCACCATCGTGCTGCCCCCGCTGACCGTCACCGGCGACGAGGCCGTGGAATACACCAGCATCCTGAGCGACGCGAAGACCGCCACGCTGGAAACCTTCATCAACGTTGTGCTGGGCAACGCCGACGTTTCCGCGCTGGATACGCTGGACGAAACCCTCGAAACCATGAAGATCGACCGTGCGATCGAAATTCTCCAGGCTGCCTACGACAGCTACGAGACGAAGTAAGCCGCGCTGAAAAGCCATGGCCAACGCGCCCTTTCGAAGCGAACCGCCATAGCTGCGCAGTTCCAATTTTCCGGGGAATGTTGTACAAATCCCCCATACTTAGTCAATCGAAAACCTGACAATCGAGAGGGAGGCTCCGTTCATCAGGAGCCTCCCTCTCGCACTACCGTGCGTACCGACCGGTACACGGCGGTTCAACCACATGCAGGTACTCGCAGCCGTCGAGGATGCTATCGTATCCTGCCGCCGCGAGTCCTTCGTTTGTAATAGAACAGTAAGCGCTGAACTTCCCGCTATACGCCAGCAGCCCAATCTGGAATGACCCCACTGGCATGCCTTGTCTGCCGGAATATCCAGCTTTTTCAACTGGCCGCCTTCGTTCTGGGCTGGATTTCTTCCATTGCTTTCAGATGTGCATTCGGAATCTGCACCGCACCCATTCATCCCAACCTACCATCGTTCGCTTCATCTCGGTTGCTCGGAGGCAGCCTATCCAGCCACGAATAAACGCTTTTACCTCCCGCGTCACAGCTCAAACGTTCCGTCCGCGATTCCGCTTTGTAAGAAGCCTCCGCTTATCCTTTGCCTTGTTAAGAGACTTCCGATGCATCGGATATCGATGCCGCTTCTATTCTTGCCCAAGCAGAATCCAATCCTTCGCAATGACCGAGAGCGCCCGATAGACATCGTGAAGGTCGAAGGCAGGCTGCTCTATGAATCGCTTGGATTTTTCGTAGCGGCTTCTCTTGGACGACGGAAACATCATTCAGGATTTGCGACAAATTCGCATATTGACAAGTTCACAATGCAGATGTATAATAATTTGCGAGCAGGTTGCAAATTGGAGGCGCAGCTGATGGCAAAGTATCTGACGCGGCAGCGCAAGCAGCTTTTAGAATATCTTTCAGAGCATACAGACGAACAGATGAGCGCACGGCAGATAGCCGACGCGCTGACGGCAGATAACATCAGCATCAGCGCCGTTTATCGTAACCTATCTGCTTTGGCGAAAGATGGTATTCTGAAACGCAGTAATCGGGAAAATACCAGAGAGGTCTATTATCAATATATTGCTGCGAAAGAATGTAGGGAGCACTTACATCTTTCTTGCCGTGTCTGCGGAAAAAGCATCCACTTAAGGGTACAAGGCCGCCTGCTGCAGCCGTGATCATGGAGCGATACTGGAGCCTGTCTTTTTGAATCTGTCCGCATTGTAATATCCGCTCGGGAAAATCCTTCTCTGCCCGTACATTGGCCGGTTCCTTGCCGCATACGGGCAGTAATCATACGCTTATTCAGGAACGCAAGGCGAACAGGAGAGGGGCAAATGTTTTTATGCCTCCGCTTCTTTGGAGTGGTTTAAGGGCGCTACAGCTTGAATTCCAGATCCGTCGCCTCCCATGGCATCGTACTGGCGTTCGTACCGAAATGTCCATAGCAAGAAACCTTGGAAAAAATCGGACGCTTTAAGCCAAAGCGTTCAATTATCGCTTCAGGACGGCAATCTGTGCTGCGCCGGACAACCTTGCAAAGCTCTTCCAATGGCATATGTTCCGTTCCAAAGGCTTCTACGCGCATGGAAACCGGATCGGCCAGACCGATAGAATAGCTCAGCTGCACTTCACACGTATCCGCAAGCCCCGACGCTACGACATTTTTGGCAATGTATCTGGCCATATACGCGCCGCTGCGGTCCACCTTGGATGCGTCCTTGCCGGAGAATGCACCGCCGCCATGACGGGCGCAGCCGCCGTAGGTATCAACCATGAGCTTTCGGCCGGTGAGCCCGGAATCTCCGGCGGGGCCTCCCACGACAAAGCGCCCGGTCGGATTGACAAAGAACTGGGTTTTGTTGTCTACCAGATCGCGCGGCAGCGTGGGCAGAATCACATGGCCGATGATATCGGAGCGCAGCTTTGCAATATCTACGTTCTCCCGGTGCTGCGCGGAGACAATCACAGCGTCCACGCGAACCGGCTGATCATCCTCATATTCCACCGTCACCTGTGTTTTTCCATCCGGCAGCAGGTAAGAAAGCTCTTCGCTGCGGCGCACATTTTCCAGCCGCTTGGCCAGCGAATGCGCCAGCTCGATGGGCATAGGCATGAGACTGTCAGTTTCCCGACAGGCGAAGCCGAACATCATGCCCTGATCGCCCGCGCCGTTGTTCAGTGTTTCCGATGCGTTTTTCCGTCGAACGCCCAAGGCGATGTCCGGGGACTGCTCGTCCAGGTCGATGCGAATATCACAGGTGGAAGCGTCAAAGCCGCGCCGCTGCTCTGTATATCCGATTTTCTCAATGACGCGGCGGACAATATTGCCGATATCTTCGTCCAAATGCGCGTTGGCGGAGATCTCGCCGAAGATATGAATCTGATTGGTTGTGCAGGTCGTTTCGCAGGCGACGTGCGCTTCGGGATCCTGCGTCAATATTGTATCCAGCACCTTATCGGCGATCTGGTCGCACACTTTATCCGGATGTCCGCAGGTGACCGATTCTGAGGTGAAGAGATTTTTCACATTGTCACATCCTTTGCATGGGTCATTTTCCGCTTACAGGCAGCTTTGTTCCGCGGGGCTGGCGATAGGCGTCGGGAAGATCGGCAATCCCGTCGCCATTTGTATCCTCAAAAGATTTAAGATAGGATGCGAAGGCGTACCACTCCTTCTGTCGCTGTCGGTACAGGCCTCGCTTCCTTCGGGGTCGGGCCAGTAATTGGCCTGTACGATCACAGGCAGGGTTTCGCCGTTTTTCCGGGCATCCGCTGCGGCGTTCAGCATGGAAGCAAGCCCCTGCTGGCGGAAATCAAATTCATGATTGCCGAAGGTCGTCGCATCATAGCCCAGATTGCCTAAGATGCGCAGCTCCGCCGCGGAGGTAGTAAAGACCGTCTAAAACAGAGAGCCCATGGAAAAGTCTCCCGCGTCCACGGTCAGAACCGCCGTATCGCCATAGGTTTTCCGCTCGGTTTCCAGCGCGGTATACAGCCGCGCATAACCGCCCGATTCGCCGCCGCCGGCAACCTTTACGGGCAAAAAGTGAGAATGCAGATCGTGGGTAAAAAGGATTGTCGCAGGTCTATCCAGCTGTTCATCCGCAAACGCACAGCAGCCTGCCGCTAAAAGAGACGCTGCCAACAATACGCAGATCAAAACACGAGATTTCTTTTGCATCTTAATTTCCGCCTTTCTTGATTTGCAAAAACGGCCCGATTCCGCTTCCTGACGGGATCAGGTCGCAGAGTAATCTTCAGGATTTCTTCGCTATTTTGCCAGTCGTGCGCACGCCGTGCTTATTGGGCAGGTTTTCCCACATCTCGTCAGCGACAGGCGCCCACGCAGCGGCGGCCTTTTCGCACTTGCCGCAGTAATCGCAGGCGCGCTCCGGGGATTCGAGGTCGGTAGAATGCGCGCCCGATTCATCCACAATTTTCGTCAGCGCGCCGGGGTTATCCAGCACCGGGCAGGGACGCAGCATGTTTTCATTGAAGGGCTGCGCCTTGCGATACGCCATGAACAGCGGGGACTGATACGCTTCCAGCAGCGTCTTTTCACGGATGTTGGAATCGGAATAGTGAATGAAGGCGCAGGGCTCGACGTCGCCGTTGGCGTTGATATGACAGTAGCCGCGGCCACCGGCGATGCAGCCGCCCACGGCGTCACCGTCGTTCCAGAAGTCCATGGTGAAGATGGGCTTCGTCCTGCGGAACTTGTGAATCTGCTCATACATGAATTTGCGCTGCTCTGCCGTGGCGATCAGCTCCGGTACGGCCGCCGCGCCGATGGGCATGTAGGTGAACATCCACGCGAACTTCGCGCCCATATCGATCATGGAATCGAAGTATTCCTCGCTGCCGATCACCTCGACGTTCTTGCTGGTATAGCAGCAGGAAATGCCAAACAGCAGCTTGCGTGCCTTCAGGCGTTCCATTGCCTCGATGACCTTTCGATAGGTGCCTTGCCCGCGGCGGAAATCCGTGGCTTCTTCAAAGCCCTCGATGCTGATGGCGGGCACGAAGTTGTGAACGCGCAGCATTTCGTCCGCAAATTTATCATCAATCAGCGTGCCGTTTGTAAACGCAAGGAACGCGCAGTCGTCATGCTTTTCGCAAAGACGGATCAGATCGTCCCTGCGCACCAGCGGTTCACCGCCGGAGTAGATGTAGACGTAGGTGCCCATTTCCTTTCCCTGACGAATGATGCTGTCCAGCTCATCAAAGGACAGGTTCAGCTTATTGCCGTACTCCGCCGCCCAGCAGCCGGTGCAGTGCAGGTTGCAGGCCGACGTGGGATCCATCAGGATGGCCCATGGCACGTTGCACTGATACTTATCCTGCCAGCGCATGGTTTCCGGCGTACCGATGAGCGAGCCGTTAACCACGGCGGTTTCTATCAGCGCCTTGCGCTGATCCGCGTCAATGTCCGTCCACAGGCTTTTGATGAGCTTATACCAGTTATTGTCGGGATCGCTGATGGCCTTTCGGATGTTTTCGACCTGACCCGTAACGCCCTTGCCATCCTTGTCGAACTTCTCCAGATAATCCAGCATTTGGGGAATGTTGGCATCCGGATCCTTGTCCAGGTATGCATACATCTGCTTTATAGTGAAGCCCTTGATACGATCAGAAATTTTCATTTTCATTCCTCCGTTTTCTATTGCTTTGCTCCCTCCCGCTGAAGCTGTATTGATCATACACGCTCTCCGGCGCTTTGCACTATGGTGAAAAAAGACCGAATGTCTGAATTTCTCACGAATGAAAAAAAATCTCCCGATTTAGGAGACTTTCAGGTTTTTCACCCAAAACCGGGCACACATTCAGTTTTGCCCAAATAAAATTCAAAAGATCAGAAGACTATCGGATAGAAAATGCGTCAAACTGTCCGATGCTTCAGCATGAATCAGTTTTCTGAGTATTGCCCGAAGCCTTCTGAAACTGAACGTTTGCGCCGATCACAAATTGTTCCATCAGCGGTGCCAGATACTCGACAGTCTGACGCACGTTGCCCTCCATGCGATTCCAAATAAAGCGGGCGACAAAGCCTAAAAAGGCATATCGGCAAAAGTCCGCCATGCTCTTTTTCTGCTCAGCGGAAAGCGGTTGTCCAAGGGTGTGGAAATCGATATAGTGTTCAAAGAAGTCATTCGTTGCAAGAAAGATGTATCGCTCCATCCTTTCACGCAATGTAGACGATGAAAGATGATACACAACC